>NZ_CP100001.1:300000-557511 GCF_024138165.1 Halorussus vallis
GTCGGTGAACGGTTCGGCCAGCACCTCGCGCTTGGCGTCGGCCGACAGCAGGTCGGTCGCCATGAACTCCGCGACCGTGAACGGCGCGGTGTGGAGCGCCCCGTCGGCGTAGACCCGGATGGAGAGGTCCGGGTCGGCGACCAGGACCTCGTCGTCGAGGCCCAGGTCGCGAATTAGACCGTTCAGCAGGTCGGTCCGGCGAATTCGCTGGGGGCCGCGCTCGGTCAGCAGGCCGTCCGCGCGCTCGCTCCGGACGACGCCGCCGGGGTCGGCGGCGGCCTCGAAGAGTTCGAACTCGACGCCGCGCTCGGCCAGAAAGTGAGCCAGCGACAGGCCCGTGACGCCGCCGCCGACGATGCCGACCCGGGGTCCGGCTTCTGAGTCGCTCGCGCCGGTCATCGCGGTGCGTTCAGACACATCGCGCCGGGGCTGTCGGAACACTGGCACTGCCGGAACTGGTAGTAGCCGGGGTCGAAGCCGGCGACGAACGGTTCGACGAGGTCGGCGAGGACGGTCGGGAACCGGTCGTCGTCGTGGGGAATCGGCACCCGGTAGAAGTCGAGGCCGAGTTCCGCGGCCTCCTCGCGGAGTTCGTCGTCGAGTTCCGAGAGCGTCTCGCTCTGCTCGTGCATGAAACTCACCGGTTCGACGACGACGCGTTCGGCGCCGGACTCCGCGACGGTTTCGAGCGCGTCCTCGACGTCGGGTTCGGTCCACGAGACGTCCCGGTTCTCGTGGTTCTGGTAGCCGAGCGTGTACCCCTCGATGCCGAGCTTTCGGGCGACGACGTCGCAGAACTCCTCGACGTACTCGTCGTACCGGCTCCCCTCGTCCAGATAGTGGGTGGGCGTGCCGTGGGCGGAGTAGAGCAGTTCCGTCTCGGGGTCGGCCAGGTCGACGCCGTGGGCGTCGGTGAATCGCCGGACGTTGTCGGTCCGGAGCGCGTTGTAGCGCGGGTGGCGGTGCCAGCCCGTGATCTCGGCGACCGGGACGTCCCAGTCGCGGTCGGCCACCGCGTCCGTCAGTTCGTCGAGCGCTGCGACGGTCGTGGAGGCGCCGCAGAGCGGGTAGATGGGAAGTCCCACGAGTTCGTCGACGCCGTCCTCGCGGGCGGCCTCGACCGCGTCGCCGATGAACGGTTCGGTGAACTGCATGCCGACGTAGGTTTCGGCGTCGTAGCCCCGGGCGTCGAGTTCGTCGGCCAGCATCGCGGCCTGGGCCTCCGCCTGGGGTTTGAGCGGCGACCCGCCGATCCCCTCGTACTCCTCGATGAGGCCGGGCGCGCGCCGCTCGGCGAGTTGTCGGGAGCGCTCGCGGGCCTCCTCCTCGGTGGTGTCACCCTCCAGCGAGCGGTTGTTCATGAAGATGCGTTCGAGGTAGCCGACGACCTTCTCTCGCGTCGGTTCCGCGGGTTCGCCGAAGTTCAGCAGGACGACCCCTGTGGTCATGGTCGGGGCTTGGGACAGTGCAGTTGAATAGCTGTCGTTCCCGGACCGCGACGGCGACATCGGAGAGGTGAGGCGGGAACGAAACGCGTCGAAGGGAGGACCGCGGAATCGGCGCGGTCGCCCGACCGAGAGATTTAGGCGAAGCCCTCATCCCGGTGTGTCCCTTAGCGTGGTAGCCGTAAGTGAAACATTACCAACCTTTCGTCCGGCGCGGGCGAACGTAATTCCGACCGTCCATCCCAGAAACCATGTCGACCGTTCCCGAGTATCTGACGAACCGCGGACTGTTCTCGAATCGCTACCTCGGCGAGCGCCTCCCGCGGACCGACCGCTGGACCGAGGTCGACGACGGCGCGGTCCGGAACGCCTACGAGGAGATTCGGGACCTCTACCGCGGGCGAATCGACCTCGCCGCGGAGGGCAACGAGCGACGGCCCGAGGCGGACTTACTCGACCGCGTGTTCGACGCGCTGGGGTACCCGCCGAGGACCGAGGAGCCGATTCGAGCCGACGGCGACCGTCGCGGTCCGGACTGTCGGATTCGCTGCCTCGACGCGGCCGACCTCGATGCGGCCGACTTCGGCCCGACCGACCGCGACGCGACCGTCGCCACCGACGGTCGGCGGTGGCGACTCTACTACCGACCGGCGAACCGACCCTTCGACGCACACTACGAGGTCGACCTGCCCGCGTTGCTGGCGGCCGGCGACCCGGAGCGGTTCAAGTACTTCTACCTCTTCTTCCGACGGCGAGCGTTTCCTCCCCTCGAACGAGACGCCGCCGACGCCGCGGAAGCGCGAGCGGACGAACCCTTCGTCGAGTACGTCTGCGAGCGGAGCGACGCCTTCGCCGCGGCGCTGAGCGACGACCTCCGCGAGAACTGCGCCGCGGCGCTGTCGACGCTCGCACGGGGATTCCTTGCCGACTCGGACCTCGGCGCCGACGACCTCTCCGCCGTCTACGAGGCGTCGCTGACCTACCTCTTCCGCCTCGTCGTCGTGCTGTACGCCGAGAGCGGCGGTCGCGGCCCGCTCGATGTCGACGACCCGGTCTACCGCCGGCGATTCAGCCTCGACGCGCTCAAGCGGCGGGTCGCCGACGAACTCGACGGGGGCGACCCCGACTTCCGGCCGGGGAGGACGACCCTCTGGGACCGACTCGGCGACCTGTTCGAACTCGTCGACCGGGGGAGCGCGGCGCTCGGCGGGGACGAGGGTGACCCCTCGGTTCCGGCCTACGACGGCGACCTCTTCGCTACCGGCCCCGACTCGGGCGGGACCGCCGCGTTCCTCGCCGCGAACGAGGTGGGCGACGCCCACCTCGCACGGGTCGTCGACCTGCTGGCCCGTCGAAAGCGCCGCGGGGAAAACGCCGACGGCGACGGAGACGCCGGTGGCGAGAGCGACGACGGTGACGGCGGCGAACGGACCTTCGTCGACTACTCCTCGCTGGACGTGCGCCACCTCGGACGCATCTACGAGGACCTGCTGGAGTACGACCTCGAACTCGCCGACGACTCGCTCGCCGGCGTCGAACCGGGCGACGCCGACATCGCCGCCGGGACGGGGACGCGAAAGGCGACCGGGTCGTACTACACGCCCGAGTTCGTGGTCCGCCACGTGGTCGAGCGCGCGCTCGACCCGCTCGTCGCCGAGATTCGCGACGACCTCAACCCGACCGACCCCGACTACGCCGGAACGTTCGCCGAACGCGTGTTCGACCTCTCGGTGCTCGACCCCGCGATGGGGAGCGGCCACTTCCTCGTCGCGGCGGTCGAACGCCTCTCTCGGGCCGTCGCCGCGGCCCGCCGGGAGCAGGCCGAGCGACTCGGCCCGGAGACGCTCGAAGGCGGCCGCGGCGTCGACTGGGCGCGCCGACAGGTCGCCCGCCGGTGCGTCTACGGCGTCGACCGGAACGGGATGGCGGTCGAACTGGCGACGGCGTCGCTGTGGCTCCGGGCACCCGACGCCGACCGGCCGGTGGCATCCCTCGACCGCCACCTAAAGCGCGGCGACTCGCTGGTGGGCGTCGGCCCGGGAGACGCCGACGCGCCCGCGGGGTCGCGGGGAGCGCGAAGTGCGCGGAAAGCGCAGAGATCGCGGCCCCCAGACGACGAATCGGCCGACGAACGTCGCCGCCGACTGACCGCGGCGGCGAACGTCCGAACCGCCGAGCGGTTGGGGCTCGACCTGCCACCGGACGCCGTCGAGCGCGCGAACGAGGCCGTCGAGTCGGACACGGCCCGAGAGGACGTCGAGGAAACCCGGTGGTTCGAGGCGGTCCGGTCGGCGGCCGCCGAGCGGGGATTCTTCCACTGGCGACTCGCCTTCCCGGAAGTGTTCCACGGCGCCGACGGGTCGGCGGCGGCCGACGCCTGTTTCGACGCCGTGGTCGGCAATCCGCCGTACGTCCGGAGTCGCAACCTCGACGCCGACCTGAAGTCCTACGTCCGGGAGCGCTACGAGACGGCCGAGGGGGCGTTCGACCTCTACGTGCCGTTCCTCGAACTCGCGGGCGAACTCGGCGCGCGAGTCTCGGTCGTCGTCCCGAACAAGTGGACCACGACCCGGTACGCCCGGACGCTCCGGGCGCGACTGCTCGGCGACCTCGGCCTGCGGGAGGTGCTCGACGCCTCGTCGCTGGACGCGTTCCCCGACGCCGACGTCTACCCCGTGGTCGCGACCTACGAACCCGGAAGAGACGGAGAAGCCACCGAGACGAACTCGATAACCGTCAGGCGCGCCGAGGACCCGGCCGCGCTCGCAGGGGCCCCGGCGACCCCGGTCCCGCGGTCGTTCGTCGACTCGCTCGGCGGACGGGTGATTCCGGTCGGTCTCGACCCGGCGTTCGCCGACCTCGCGGCCGACGTGGTGGCCGATTGCGACCGCCTCGGCGACCACGCGACGTTCGCCGAGGGCGTCCACACCGGCAACGTCCGCGAGAAACTGCTGACAGACGGCCGGGGCGACGGACGGAGGAACGGAGACGACGGGACTCACCGGAAGGTGGTCGGCGGCGCGGAGGTCGGTCGCTACCGACTCGACTGGGGCGGGCGGCGGGTGCGCTACGACGACGGACTCGTCGACCGCGAGTCGGGCGAGTACGCCGACCTCCGGGACCCCGCAGTGTTCGAGGGCGAGAAACTTCTCGTCCGGGACATCAGCGACCGGCCCGTCGGCGCGTACGACGGCGAGGGCCACTACGCGCTCAACACCCTCTACAGCGTCAGATCCCGCCCGGAGAGCGACCTGCCGCTCCGGTACCTGCTGGGGGTGTTCAACTCGGCGTTTGTCGCGCGCTACTTCCGGCAGGTGTACGGCGGCACTCGGGTCAGCGGCGACTACCTCCGCTTCAAGCCGACGTTCGCCGCCGAGATTCCGGTGCCGGACCCCGACCCCGCGCTGGTGTCGCCGCCCGACGTGGCGGCCGCCGCGGGCGTCGAACGCCGGATTCCCGACGACCCCGCCGCGGCCGTGGCGGCGCTCGTCCAGCGCCGCCGCGAACTCGGCGACGAGCGCGCGGTGCTGGACCTCGACCTCCTCGACTACCTCGACGCCGACCCCGTGAACGCCGATGAAGCCGACGGCGCCGGGAACGCTCGGACGCTGGGCGAGGTCGGCATTCCGGCCGACGGCGTCGGCGATTCGATTCTGGCCGCGACCGCGGCCGACCGCGAGGGCCTCCGAATCGGCCGGGTCGACGTCGAGCGGGGGTGCGCGTGCGGCCAGCCCGGGGAACGTGTGCGCGCAGACGCCGTCGCCGGTGACGGCGTCTGCGCGCTCGCGGTGTCGGCGACCGCCCGGTACAAACCCGAGAGCCGCGGACGGAGCAACACCTGTACTGCCGACACCGACCGGTGGGGGTACGTCGAAACCGACCCCGTGGCCGCGCTGTGCGTTCACGGCCTCGGCTGGCGTGAGACCGCGCTGGTCGAGGCGTTCGTCCCGGCCGCCGTCGAGCGCGGCGGGGGGTTCGCCGGCGTCCGCGCGACGGCGACGAAGACCATCTCGCCGCTTGACCGCCTGCGGGCGCTCGTCCTGCCGAGCGCCGCGGTCGTCGCCGAAGTCGGAGAGCACTACCTCGCGGTCCGCGAGCGGGCGGTCGAACTGGACGACGCCATCGCGGCGGTCGAGGACGCCGTCGACGAGATCGTCTGTCGGCTGTACGGACTGAACGAGAGGGAAATCGAGGTCGTGCGCTAACTTTCGGGCAAGTAGTCGGCCGATTCGTGTCGGATTCGGGCGATTCGAGGGGCGTCCCGAACACGGGGAGTATATCGTTCGCCGGCGGGAGTACTTCCGTATGGAGTTGCCCCCTTTCGAACTGGAACGGTGGTTGGACGAGTACGAACCGGACGCCGACCTGATGCTCGCCGAAAGCGGCGTTCGGAGCCTTCCCGCCGACCGTTTCGACCTCGACGCGGGCGAACTCGGCTACGTCATCCCGACCGACGGATCACCGGCGTTCCGGGCCGACATCGCCGAGCGCTACGACCGCGACGCCGAGGAGGTGGTCCTCACGTGCGGAACCCAAGAGGCGGACTATCTCACGTTCATGGCGCTCTTAGACGAGGGCGACCACAGCGTCGTCGTCTCGCCGACCTACCAGTCGCTCGCGAGCGTGCCCGGCGCGGTCGGCGAGGTGAGCGAAGTCCGAACCGAGCCACCGGAGTGGGAACTCTCCGTCGACGCCGTGGCGGAGGCGATGCGCTCGGACACCCGGTTGGTCGTCCTGACGAATCCGAGCAATCCGACGGGCAAGTACCTCGGGGCGGAGACGATTCAGGCGCTGTACGACCTCGTCGAGGAGAACGACGCGTACCTGCTCGTCGACGAGGTGTATCGCATGCTGGCCGACGACCCTCACGCTCCGGCCGCCTCGCTCGGGCCGCGAGCCATCTCGACCGCGGGCGTCTCGAAGTCGTACGGCCTCGCGGGTGCGCGCCTGGGTTGGGTCGTCGCGGAGACGGAGATCGCGGACGCGGTGCGCAAGTGGAAGGACTACACCACGATTTCGCCCCCGAAACTCGGTCAGCACGTCGCTCGACAGGCGCTCGGGGACCAGGAGGCCGAGATTCTCGAAGCCAACCGAGCCCACGCGAAATCGAACCGGGAACGCGTCGTCGCGTTCGTCGAACGCTACGACCTCGACTGGTTCGAGCCGACGGGCGTGAACGGGTTCCCGACGATTCCCGACGGGTTCGAGAGCGGAAAGCAGTTCTGTCGGTCGCTGTTCGAGGCCGAGAGCGTCGTCCTCGCGCCCGGCGACGTCTTCGGCTACCCCGACCGATTCCGAATCGGCTTCGGACTCCACACCGACGAACTCGAGGAGGGGCTCGAACGGGTCGGTCGGCACATCGAAAACCACGACTGAGTGCGCGAAAGACGATTCCGAACGAAGAAACCCGAGCGACTCCCGTTAGACGTACGCCTCGAACACGTCGGCGCGGAGTCGCCCGTGGACGTGTTCGAGGAGGTCCTTCAGATTCTCGGCGTCCTCGCGGTTGTACTTCACCAGTCGGTCGAGTGCGGCGTCGTCCTCGTTGCGGTCGTAACGGTGCCAGAGCCGGACCGCCTCGCGGCCGTCGACGTCGCCGTCGGCGCGGTCGATGCCGACCGCCTTCTCGACGTTCTTCAGTCCCCCGGAGAGGCCGACCTGCTTGCAGGCGTACAGCAGGTCGAGGTGGGGCGTCGTCACGTCGAGGTCGAGGCAATCCTCCAGGAAGGGCTGGTCGAAGCGCTTGCCGTTGAACGAGACGAGCATGCTCGACTCGGCGAACTCCTCGCGGAGGACGTCGGCGGTGAGGTCCTCGTCCTGCACGTAGGTTCGGGTGTCGCCCCCACGGTGGAGGCTCACCGTCGTCACGTCGTGACGGGAACTATCGAGGCCCGTGGTTTCGATGTCGAAGAAGCAGGCGTCGTCCGCGAAGTTTTCGTAGGCCCGCCAGAACTGGTCGCTCGGCAGGGCGTCGCCGAAGAAGTCGGCATCGCCCGCGTCGAGGCTGTCGCGGGCGGCGTCGATGAACTCCAGGACGTTCTCGGTCGTCTTCGGCCCCAGCAACCCCGTTTCGAACTCGTCCCAGTGGGTGACCCCCTGCCGCCAGAGTTTGCGCTCGGTCTTCGTCCCCACCCCGCTGGCGGCGATGAAGCTGTTCTCCAGTCGCATGGTGGAGTCGATTCGCCCGAGGGGTCTTAACCGGCGGTGGTTTTGCATCGGTCTTCGGTTTATGCGACCTGTCACAGTACCCAACCGAACGCCGGCAGGTCACCCCGGAATCGCTCGGTCGCACAGACCACCGGTGTTCGAGGCAGTCACCTTTGCTGTCGTCCGCGGCGAGTGGCTCTGTCGAATCCCTTCAGGACTGACAGTAGACGACGCGAGCGATGCGTGGTGCGAATTTGTCAGCTTTGTTCTCTACGGATGCGTAACCCGGCAGGTAATTCGTAGGCGTAACGTCCGAAATTCGGCCGACTGGTAGTCCGTCAGTCCAAGTGGACAAGCGGCGACGTCTCACGGACGAAGAGCAACCCATCGAACTCGCCGAGGTCGGAGGGGCGGTACTTTACGGGATTGTCGCCATCGGGAGTCCCGCCCCAGATATCGTGTCGCCGTGGTCGCGTCCGGAGCCACTCTTCGATCGACGAGTCGTCGTAGAGGTCGTCGACTGACAGGTAGAACAGCGGCTCATCGACTTGCCCCAATACGTCCGGAATCGACCCCGATGGCGGGTCGGGGATGGGATGCTCGACGATGTCCTCCGTCCTGCCGTCCAACGCGACCACCGTCCCGGCACCGAGTTCGAATCCGACCGGACAGTATCTCTCCCCGTACGAGTCGGCGAGCCACTCCCCCATCGACCGAACGTCCACCTCCCATTCGCCGAGGACGTGTCTGCCGCGGTTGAGATGGCCGTTGTGTCCCCAGAGGACGACCGGACCCGTCGAGCGGTCGTGAATCCACTCGACGGTCTCGGCCATCGTCTCGTCTCTGAGTGCCATCCGCCCCTCGTGGTCACGCTCGTGGGCCTCCAGCTGGCGGTCGATGAGGTGGAGCCGGTGGCGGACGCGTTCGTACGCCTGACGCGAATCCGCCTCGACCCACGCCGACTCGTTCGCGTCGAGCATCGGCTTCAGCGTCGAGTGCACTCGCCGTGCACTTTCGACCAGCGCCTGGCGCTCGTCGTCGGAGTCGTAGCCGGTCGTCATGGTGTCGAGGTCCGCGAGAATGGATTCCTCGACGTCAGCATCGACGCGTTCGAGGTACGACCGGAGCCCGTTTGTCGCGTTCTCGATGATCGTCATGTCGAAGCCGTAGAGGTAGACGCGGTCCTCGGGCGGGCGAGAGGCGTTGAACGACTGCAGCCACTCGAAGAGGTCGGCCATCGTCTCGGTTTTCACTGTGCGGTAGTCGTCGATCTCGACGAGAAGCGATCGGATGTCACCCTCGCCAGACACGATGAGGTCGTTGACCCGACACAGGGGGTCGAACCCGGCCTCGATGCCGACCGCCCGGACCCCGAACTCCTCGACGAGCAGTCGGATAAGCCGGAACCGCAGTTCGTAGAACTCCTCCGTACCGTGTGAGGCTTCGCCCAGTCCGATGACCGTCGCGTCGTCGAGCCGGGAGCGCAACCCGTCGGGCAGGTCCGTAGCCGTCAGTTCGTCCGCGTTGGGGAACGGGACAGCGAGTTCCGAGAGCGACGAGAGGAGGTCTTCTTTTGTTCCAGACACGCACTAATCTCTGTTATGTCACTAACGTGAAATCGGCGTGTGAAGATTTTTAAATTTAGTTGCCACTACTGAGCGATTGATAGAGTGATTCAAAGTCGAAGCCGCCGTAGAATTCCTGCAGGTGATTGTTTATCTGGTGTAGGTTCCGCTCTCTAGCAGACGGATCTTCCTGGTCTGCGTTTTTGAATACCCCCTTCAGGAGGTGCTCTATTCGCTCGCGGAGGAGACTTTCACTTCCTGTCAGGGTCGTTCTCCCCATCTGGACTTTAAGTTTCTCTCCTAAGTCCTGCACTTCGACAGATGTACCTGCTCCTATGAAGAAATTACGCGCGGCTCGATTGACGATACTATCGTAAAGGACAGCTAATTGCTGCAATGAGGCACTCATATCGTACTGTCTGCCATCCTCCGTTCGAATGACAAACTCGATGTTATCGGGCACATCTGACCCGTACCATCCGTATGACATGGACTTTAACTCGAACTCTATCATGTGAGTCGTTCTCCGGTTTTAAGAGAGTATTTTGGCCGAATTTCTTGTCGAACCGCGATGCATAGGGATTTGTTCTCTGACCATAGACTACCTTCCTGTTTGGTTCATGAGCCGCTCGTAGAGCTGTCCGAAGTCAAGCCCTGACTGGTTATTCATGTACTCTATCGCTTCCCGACGTTTCTGGCATCCGTTTCTTCTATTCAAGGTAGAAAATATCTCGGCTAGAAACGGCTCTAAAGATGTTCGGAGTTCCTCGTAGGTCGTAGTTATCGGTTCGTCCATGTCCCATCGTCCGATTTCAATCTGGTCCCCATCTTCGACAACCGTGTAGAATTCTGAAACGGGATATTCCGCCGAGGGAACTTCTTTCTGTGCACAACCGTAAAGCTTGGTCAAGACGACGAGAGAGTCAGATTTCTCTATTTTGACTCCTTGGGGTGTTCTTATGACGTACTCGATTTCGTCGGGGGCCATGCCACTCGTCACGCGAACCCAATCTGCGACTTCGAGTACTCTTTTTAGCTGGAATTCGACCATCGGTGTTCTCACTTCGTTTCTCCCTCGTCTATTTCCTCGAGGACTTCATCAAACTCTATCGTTTTCTCCATATCACTACTTAATTGGCCTTGTTGAAACCATCAATAGGTGATAGGTTTTGGGAGTTCTACTGAGTACCCGGGCCCATTCGGCAGTTCTCGAGCATGAATTCCTAGAAATTAAGCATGGAGTCCGATACGTCTACACGAGCAAATTAGATGACCAAACGAAAGCCGAGTTACTGCCCGTATTGTGGGGCAGTGCTCGTAACCAGATCGTTCGAAGAACGCGAGCGACGATTCTGTCCGACGTGCCAGGAGTGTATCTTTCAGAATCCAGTTCCGGTCGCCCGCGTCGTCGCCCTCGACGGCGACAGGGCTCTGTTCGTCAAACGTGCCCAGTCTCCCTATCAGGAGGCATGGACGATACCGGGTGGCATCTTGGAAGTCGATGAGTCGGCGGCACTCGGAGCGTCGCGAGAACTCCAAGAGGAAGCCCTCGTACGCACGTCCACTGGCTCGATCTCCGGTGTCTCGAAGCTGCATTTGAACGTATCCGGGGAGAAGAGCGCGAATTCACCCATCGGTCCTGACTACCCTACTTTTCAATAACGGGTCGCATTGGGCTTCGTTGAACCCATCCCGCATGTTTGTTCCCGTCCCTTGGCTTCGGTCAGCGGCGTGAACGACCTTGTTTCTCCATGTTCGGAATGGGCACAGACGTATCGTCATCGATTCCACCAAGACCACTTATTCCGCACCGTTACTGATTAGTCAACTCGTCAGTTGCTCGTAGAGTACTCCGACATCGTACCCGATGCCCTTATCGTGGACTTGCTTTTCTGCGTATCGGATGGCGTCTTCCCGCTCGTCAGGGCCTTCTCTCACGTCTTTTGCTGCAAACACTTCTCTCAGCAGTTGTTTCAGATTTTCTCGCAGTTCTCCGAACGTCGTCTGGACACTCAGACGATTTGCTTCGAATATTACCCCTGAGTCATCCCCGATAATCCGGATGGTCGAACCGGTCCCGACGAGTAGTTCACCGGGTTCTTCGTGCAAGACGTATCCGTATAGTTCGAACAATCCCATCAGAGATGTCTCCAACACGTGCGATTCAGACGCAGTACGTATCTTTACGGTCAGGTCGTCAGGAATTCCAATTCCGCTCCAACCGTCCCATTCGTTTTCAAGGTCAAATTTGATCATCGTCTGATATCACTGACCAGCATGACCGGTATGGCACCTGCGCCGGTCCACTTCTCCCGCGTTCCAATTTAACGAGTACCGCGTAGTGGCTTGCAGCCACGACGAACGATGCACACGGTTGAGGAACACCACCTGACGCATCAGTAGGGTACATAGAGGAATTTCAACGTTCGGTTGGATTGTGGTTACGAATTAAATTCCGTCTGCAGAGCCTCAATCTTCGTTCGAACACGTTGTTCAAATTCTATCGTGTACTCGTTTGGATATTCGATTCCGTAATTCGATAGAAACTCCTTGAGAGCTCCATAGGCGTTGTCGAACTCCGGTTCCGCTCCCCAAAAGAGACGGTTCTGCAGGCTTATCTCCTGAAATATTTCTAGGGCTTGTTCGTAATGTTCGAATGCTGCATCATCTTCCAGCATAAAATAGGCGTCCCCGAGCCACTCAGATGCTAATCCCTGGATAGTCCGTTCGGAAGACGTTTCGAGAAGAAGATAGAAGACTGGCTCCGTCATCCGAAGATGAACCTGGGCCCGTTGAAAATTGCTGGTGCGAACATCAGAGCTGATAGACTCTAACATGTGAGTCAATCCGCGACGCATTTGCGGACAATCACGATAGTTAGATTCGGCTAACCCGCGAAACGAACAGAACGCGTAAAGCTTTGCTGCTGTCTCTAACTCTCCATCCTGCTCGGCTGCCAACGCTTTCGAAGTGAGTTCAGCGATCATTTTGGCCAGGTTCTCGTTCTCGTGAAGACCGAAAATATTCAGGGCTTAAATTTCGACGTCCGATTTTCCTTCTAGCGAGTTCGGAAGTCCGATTCGATAGACGACGGAGCCACCGTCAGCGGTGGTGAATTTGAGCGCCACGGTCTGACCCGCTGTCAGCGGTCGACCTCGGATAGCAGTCGCATTGAGTTCGAGCCTAGATCGGTCCGAGTCTGCGTTCAACGTGGGGAACGAGTTGTCAGTGTCACGGCCGGGCGAGATGTAGAACTGTTGGCTCTCTCCGGTCTTGACCGAGGCACTCCGGGCGTTCATCTGTCGTTCCGTCCCGGAGACGAGCGTGGTCGATTCGTTCGGCCCGTTCCACGTTATGGACACCGCTGATAGGTCGACTCCTTTCCGCCCCTTCGAGAGAACGAGGTCGAGGTTGGCTACCGTCTCGTCTTCCGTCACGTTGGCTTGTCCGCCTTCGACGTTCAGAACCTGTTCCGGGGCTCGTTTTGGTGCGTGTCCGGTGTCCGGCGAATCGAGGATACCCGACGAGGCGATTCCGAATCCGATTCCGGCACAAAGCACGGCGGTAGTTAGTAACGCACCGATTACAGTGACAGCGTTGGCCGACTCAGCCAGTCCTGTGAGACGCTGTTTCCATTTTTGAATCATGTGACTTCCCGTAATTCTCACGAGTGTAGTACGCCATCGGCGAGTCCATAACAGAGTCCGAGAACGCCGATAACGAATCCGAGATGGAATCCCGTCTCCGAAGTCCACGTCTGTCCCTCTATCAGGCCGATTCCGACCCAAAGGACGTAGAGGATCGCGAACAACTCGACGAGGAGGGCTTTCTGAACCGTCACCTCTGAAACTGACAAAAAGGCGGTTAATAATCCACCGATAAGTCGTCTCGATGAATTGTGTACAACCGGTTCGATTCTATCGGTAAGTGAGGGTTGCAACAGGGCCCGGCGAGTAGGAGCGTTCGAGTCGCCCTAGTCTACGATCGGCGCATTGTACGAACCGACAACGAACAGCAGGATAGACACAGACGTACTGGCGTTCCACAGATTCCCAAGGACGAAAGCAGAGAGTCACGAACGCACGCACGGATGCCCACCCGCGACCTCACCCACCCGCTCGACGAATCGACCGCGGTCTACCCCGGCGACCCGCCGGTCCGACTCTCGCCCGCGGCGACCCACGACGAAGACGGCTATCGGGTCACCGACCTCCACCTCGGCAGCCACTCGGGGACCCACGTCGACGCGCCGAGCCACACCGAACGCGACGGGAAGGACCTGGACGAGTTCGCGGTCGACCGCTTCGCGTTCGACGCGCGACTCGTCGACTGTTCGGGGATGGGCGCGCGCCAGCCGATTCGGCGCGATGAACTGGAATCGAAGGTCGACGACGGAGAACTGAACGACGGGGAAGCGGACGACGAGGAGGTCGGCACCGCCGACCTCCTCGTCGTCCGGACCGGGTGGGACGCCCACTGGGGCACCGACCGCTACTTCGACCACCCGTATCTAGACAGGGAGGCGGCGGCGTGGTGCGCCGACCGCGGCCTGAGCGTGGGACTCGACGCGCTGAGTCCCGACCCCACACCCTCGTCGGGCGGGAACGAAACGTCGGAAACGGAGAGAGCGGAAGCGAAATCGTCGGCGGAACCGGACGGGGTGCCGGCCCACCGCGAACTGCTCGGCGGGGGACAACTCGTCGTGGAGAATCTGTGCGACCTCGGCGGCCTGCCCGACCGCTTCGAGGTCCGAGCCTACCCGCTCGCGCTGTCGGGAGCGGACGGAGCGCCCGTCAGGGCCGTGGCGGTGTGGTAGCCTCTGGTTGGTCGTCGGTTCGTCGTCAGTGTGTGGACGGAAGGACGTCTTTGACGGGGTAGAGGTCCTCGTGGATGCCTTCGCCGTCGCAGTCCTCGTTCGGACATCGATAGTACCAGCCGTCGTCGGTGGCCTCGGAGGACTGGAACCGTTCGCCGCACCGGCCGCAGAAGAGCCGCGAATCGAATCGTTCGGCCTCTCGCGAAAGGTCTACGTCCTTCCCCTTCTCCCGACTCTCGAGCAGTTGAGCCATATCCGTATCTACCGCGTTCCAATATAAAATAGCCACTGTTTCCGGACGTACAGTGTGGTGTCACTCCACATATCCGAACCGGGAGAGGACGAACGTCGGGGAAACCGAAAGCGAGCGTCGGGTGGCGACCGGGAACGGGCGGCGACGAGGACGTGTCAGCGACCGCGGAGGTGGATTCCGGCCGCGACCCCGACGAGCACGACCAGTCCGCCGAGGAAGAACACAAGCCCCGGCGGGAGCGACGACAGGGCCTCGGTTCCGCCGGCGTCGGCCATCGCGGTGGTGGTTTCGCGCGCGGCGTCGGCGACCGTCGTCGCCTCCATCGAGCGCGTCGTCTCGGCCGCCGTCCGCGTCGCCTCCGCGGCCGTCTCCGTGGCCGCCTGTGTCGTCCGTGCCGCAGTTTCCGTCGCCGCGTCGCCGCCCCGCTCGGTGGTGGTCCGCGTCATATCGGTGACGGTGACCGACTGGTCGTCGAAACCGCCGCTCGCGCCGGTCGTCGCGTCGGCGGTCGCGTTCGCGCCCTTCGATAGCTGGTAGTCTCCGGCGTCCGCACCCGTCGTCACCTTCGCGGCGTCGCCGCTCGCGCCCGTGAAACCGACGTTCAGCCACTCGCCCGGCCGGCCGAACCGCCGCTGCACGAGGAGGCTCGACAGCCCCAGGATGCCGAGCGCGCCGAGCAGTCGCGAGAGCGCGGCTTCCAGGCCCGGCGCGTCGTCCTCGCCGCCCGCGAAGACGACCAGCGGTTTGGCCGCGGGTGCGTAGACGTTCATCTCACGGCCCTTCTCGGAGTAGACGGTGTCGGCGACCGAGACGAGGTCGGCGTCCTCCAGCTTTTCGAGGTGGTACCGGACGTTCTGGATGGAGGTGTCGGCCGCCTCGGCGACGGCGGAGGGGGTCGCGGGTTCGTCGTACAGCGCCGCGAGGATGTCGCGGGCCGTGTCGGACTGGAGCGCCGACAGCAGGGCGTCGGCGTCGTCGCTATCGACGCCGATGACCCGCGGGTCGGTGTCCTCGCCGACGTCGGGGTCCGGGTTCGAGGGCAGGAGGTCGGCCATACGGGGTCGTTTTCGCCAGGCGAGATATAATTTTGTCCCTCCGTCGCGGGCACGATTCTCCTTCGACCGGCTTTATACCGCATCCGGCTCGACGCGAGTCGGCAAAACCGACCCCCCGGGGGACGCCTCGGTACGTGAACTCACGCCAACATTTATTAGGACCCTACCTGATAGTCCGGTATCGTCTCGACGACGGCGTCTGCGACCGGACCGACGCTCCCGGTCGCACGCGAACCGCCAGCCGACTACCACCCGACACACCCATGAAACCGGCACCGTTCGAATACCACCGACCGACCACGGTCGCCGAAGCGACCGCCCTCCTCGCCGAGCACCGCGACGCCGAACTGATGGCGGGCAACCAGTCGCTCGGCATCGTGATGGCGAACCGACTGGCGACGCCCGACCACATCGTGGACCTCGGCGGCGTCGAGGAACTCGACGGAATCGAGGAACGCGCCGACGGCGATATCGCCGTCGGCGCGATGACGACCCACCGGACCATCGAGCGCTCGGACCTGCTGGCCGAACGTCTGCCGATGCTGCCGGAGGCCGCAGCGCAGATCGCCGGCCCGAGCGTCCGCAACCGTGGGACGCTCGGCGGGAGCGTCGGCGAGGCCGACCCGGCGGGCAACTACCCCGCGGCGCTCCTCGCGCTCGACGCGACCCTCGAACTCGCGTCGGCCGAGGAGACGCGGAGCGTCCCCGTCGCCGACTACTTCATCGCGTACATGTTCACCGACCTCGGCGAGGACGAGATCATCACGGCCGCGCGAGTGCCGACCGACCCCTTCCCGCCGGAACGGACCGGAATGGCGTTCCTCGAACTCAAGCCCGCCGCACAGACCTGGCCCACCGTGAGCGCGGCGTCGGTCGTCCGGGTCGACGACCCCGACGCCGACGACCCCGTAATCGAGGAAGTTCGGCTCGCGCTGGCGAACGCCGCCGACGTGCCGCTCCGTGTCGAGGCGGCCGAGGAGGCCCTCGAAGGAGAACCGCTCTCCGAGGAGACGCTCGACGCGGCCGCCGCGGCCGCGACCGAGGCCGCCGACCCCGAAGCCGAGATGCACGCCGACCGCGAGTTCAAGGAGGAGGTCGCGGGCGAGTACGCGAAGCGCTCGCTCGAAACGTCCTACGAACGCGCGACGGACGGCGATTCGACCCGCAGCGACGCGTAACGGAGACAGACAACGATGATGGAATTCGACGGCGATTTCGAGTCAGACCTGCCCCGAGAGGAACTGTGGAAGTACTTCACCGACCCGGACGTGCTCGCAGAATGCGCGCCGGGGTGTGACAGCATCGAGATGCGGTCGCCCCACGAACTCACCGCGACCGTCGCGGTGGGCGTCGGGAGCGTCAAGCCCACCTTCGACGTCGACGCGGTGGTCACGAAGGCCGACCGGCCCGAACTACTGGAGATGCAGGCCGACGGCAACGCCTCGCGCAACGCCTTCGACCTCGTCGCCGAGATGGCGCTGGTCGAAACCGATTCGGGCGGCACTCGCGTCGACTGGGCCGCCAGGACCGAGGTTTCGGGCATGATCGCGAGCCTGGGTCAGCGCGCGCTCGGGAGCGTCACCCACAAACTCGTCAACGACTTCTTCGAGGACCTGGAGGAGAAAGCCCGCGAGGGCCAACCCGCCGAGTCGAAACTTGAAGCGAAACCGGACGCCGACGCGTCGCTGGAGTGAACGGTCGGCGGTCGGGGATTCGGCGCGAGTGCGCCGGAATAGCCCGTCTTTGCCGGACGCCTACGACTTCGTCCGGTAGTACGGCCCGTAGAGCGCGAGCAGGAGCACCACCCACCCGACGAGCGCGGTGGCGGTACCCACGAACCCGAACCAGAGGTGGTTGCAACAGTAGTACCCCCCGCCGAACGCCCGGAGGAACTCCCGAAGTCCGTAGGCGACGAACAGACTGCCGACGGTCGCGGCGGCCGCGTACCGGCCGAACATCGGTGTACCGGTCACGTTAACCCCCATTCCCCCTAGAACATTAAAGCCATTCGGTCGAGAACAGAACGTCGCGGGCGAGGAACGCGTCCTGAGGCTACTTCTGCTGTGAGAAGGCTGCGCCGAGCGCCACCCCGATACCGACCGCGAGCCACAGCCCCATATCACCGGTCGCCGCCCCCAGCGCGACCCCGATACCCGCCCCGACCGCGATGCCGGCCCCGATTCCCGCGCCCGTGAGTCCGTCGTCCTCGTCGCCGTCCGGGGTTTCGTCGTCCACGTTCGACATGACGGGACGGACGTCGGGCGACGGCTTAAATCGTTCGCGAAGTGACGCTTCCGACATCTTCCGCCACCGTCTTCGGCGAATCTCTGTTTGCGTTTACGTAAACGGAAACGGGAGCGGTGCCCGCCGAGAGTGCGCCGACCGGTCGACCGACGGTCGTCAGGAATTAATCGCCCTGGTCCGTTAGCACGACCGTGACCGACCGAACGCACCTGACGACCGTCGAAACGGTCCACGAGAATCGCTCGTGGCTGTTCACGATTCACGACGAGTACGACGAACCCGACGAGGTCATCCTGTTGCCCTGCGGCGAGGACGACGTTGAGGCTTGGGTGAACCGCTGCACGCACGAGGCCCAGCGCCTCGACAGAGGGTTCGGCGCGGCGGTGCGCGACGGCGAGGTGGTCTGCCCGAAGCACGGGTCGATGTTCGACAACTGCTCGGGCCACTGCGACAACGGCGAGGCGGCCGGGACGACGCTGGTTTCGGTCGACGTGACCGTCGAACTCGGGAACGTCTACCTGACCGACGACGACGTCGAGTTCGTCCACGAGGGCGGCATCGACGAGGGCGACGGCGACGGCGATGACCGGGACGACGACATGCCGGGGTCGACGTCGCACATCGGCTTTTGAAGACCGCTCTCCGGAAGCAATTCATCCGGAAGGTGAATTTGGGAGTCTGTGATGTCCTACTCGCCCTGTTCTCCGTTCGCCGAGGAACCAGTGGCAGAGGCACCGTAGAGAACTCCGAAAAGGCTGATGAGGAGGCCAGCCATCATGCCGATTTGGGCGATTTCGGTGTTCGGCCCGTACTCCCGCCCGTACCGAATCAGGTCGTGGACGAGGGTGAATCCGCTGACGAGAATCACGGCGATGCTGAACAGCATCGGTCGCGTACCTGCCATACTCGGCGTCGTCATCGACCGTACTTCAGCGTTGTGAACCTGTAACGGAGCTAGGGTTTCGACGCACGGTTCGTCGCGCTCCGAAACTCGGAGCGCGGCGGTCAGGGGGTTCAGCATTCGGTTTCCGTCTCCTGAATCTGCACCGGTGTCGGAATCGACGCGAATGGACCGCGGTCCGGCCGAACCCCTAGCGGCGCCCGGGCGCCGAACCCAAGAGTTATCGGCTGTCAACTACCTGCGAGGAGTATGGTCCCCCGAACGCGACGATGCGTCCTCCACGGAGCGGCCGCCCTGCTGGGAGGGTTGGCCGGATGCGGTCGGTCGATGCACGGCGAGACGACCGCCACGCGGTCGGTCCCGCCCGACCGCGAGGACGCCGAATCGGTCCCCGACCACCTCGTCCTCCGGAACACCGTCGAGCGACCGCCGGTGTGGTTCGCCCCCGAAACCACCGCCGCGTCTGCAGACGGTTCGTCGGCAGGCGCGGCGAGCGGAGGCGAGCGGGAGCGACGCGACGACCGCGGATTCGTCGCCGACGCCGAAACCGCGGCGCGGTTGCGGTTCGCCGACGTCGACGGAGCGGAGGAAGCCGAGCAGTTCGTGAACGAAACCGATTACCGAACCGAGACGGTGTACGTCGAGTCGCGGCCGGTTCGGGAGTGTTTCACGCTCGAACTCTGCAACGTCGAGTGGGCCAGCGACGACATCCACACCCAGTACGGAAGCTACTACCGGGCCGCCGACGTCTCCTGCCGCGCCGACGCGAAGGACACCGTCTCGACGCTGATTCGAATCCCCGAAGCGCTCGACCCCAGCAACGTGCGCAGTCACGGTTCGGGGTGGAGCAGCAACGGGTGTCAGTCGAGGCGTCCGGAGCGATCCGAGACGACCGCCGACGCGCCCCACTTCGGCCCGAAGTCGGCGGGGAACTCGACCGGAACGGCGAACGAGACGAAAGCGCCGAGCGGAACGGTGAACGGAACCGCGCCCGCAAACGGAACTGCGACCACGACCGAGCCCACGGAGGACGGGCGATGACACGGAACCGCCCCGCTCCTACCCGGCGCGGATTTCTCGCGCTCGCGGGGAGCGCCGCACTCGCGGGGTGCGGTGGATTCGGCGGGGGCTCCGGCGACGAAGGAGCGAGTATTGACGCTACGGCGCTACGGAAGGCGGTCTCGGGCGACGCGCCGACGGTACCCGAGCCCGCGCCGGTCGAGATCGAGCGTTCGTACCTCGACCGGACGACGGCCCGCGTCCGTGAGCAACTCTCCTCGGTGCCCGCGCCGTTCGACTCGCGGGAGGTACCCAACGGCGCGATACGGGCCGAGCTGACGAGAATGCACGAGGAGGCGACTGCCGAACTCCGGACGGCGCTCGACGAGCAGACGCGGGTCGAGACGATGGAGCGACTCCGCCGCGCCCGCGAACGCGCCCGGGCGGTGGCGGCGGCGTGGGAGGCCATCGACGCCGGGCTCGCCGCGGCCGAGGTTCGGGCGACGATTCCGCGCGTCCGTGCCGACCTCGACGCCTTCCAGCGCCGGTGGCGCTACGTGGGCGACCGACCGGTTCGCGCGGTGGTCGCCCACGCGCAGGTCGAGGAGTTGGTGGCGTTCGCCAACCATCGCCTGCGGCGCGTGGACGAGCGAGCCTCGGGTCGGCGCGCCGGAGAGAACCCGGTCGCGGTCGGTAAGTTCGCCGGCGACGTCGAATCGGCCCGCGCCGCGCTGGCCGACGCCGAATACCTGTACGACCGGTACCTCGCGTCGCTCGCCGACCCGCGGCAGATCGGCTCGGGACTGGAGGCCGCCGGGGAGGCGCTGACTTCGACGCTCGCCGACCGCCGCGAGGGGCTCCCGAACGGCGATTCCGGAAACCTCCTCGCGTTGCTCGACCGGGCCGTCGTGGGAACCCCGGTCGCGTACGCCCTGGACGAACTCGGCGACGTGGACTACGCCGACGGACTCGAAGACGAGCGGGCGACCGGGCGGCGCGCCAGCGTCGTCCTCTCGGTCCACGAGACGCTGGTGCGCATCCGGGCGTTCGAACGCCTCCGAGAGCGCGCGTCCAACGGCGGGCGCCTCACGGTCGAGAGCGCCGACGACGTGCGCGCGGTTCGCCGGGCCGCGATAGCGGCGGTCGAGGAGGTCCGCGACTCGCGGTCCCACCCGTTGCTCGACCGCCGCACGCTCCAGGTCGCGGACGGTATCGGGTACGCCGACCGCGAAATCGCCAGAGCTGCCGAGAACAGGACGGACGGGGGAGTCCGCGTCGAGTGGCTGACTCGCGAGTTGAGCCGGTACTTCGAGATAGCGGCGCAAGCGCGGGCGACGCCCGAGACGAGTGCGGCGGTCGCCGAGGTAGTTCGGTCGCGCGTCTGAGTCCCGGCACGGCCACGCGTCCGCCCACCGCCCGTCAGAACACCTTTCAGCGTCCGGCGCCCACTCGAAGACGTGATACTCGGCGCGCTGTTGGCCGCCGGAACCGGGTCGCGGTTCGAGGGTGACACCGACGTCCGGGTCGGGGCCGACAACAAGCTACTGGCGGACCTCGACGGCGAGCCGGTGGTGACCCGCGCCGCCCGGACCCTCCTGAACGCTCGACTCGACGCGGTCGCGGCCGTCGTCGGCCACGACCGCGAGCGGGTCGCGGCCGCGCTTCCGTCCGGCGTCGAAATCGTCGCGAATCCGGATTACGAGCGCGGCCAGAGCGCGTCGGTCCGGCGGGCCGCCGCGCTCGCGCGCGAGCGCGGCGCCGACGCCGTCCTGTTCGCGCTCGGCGACATGCCCCTCGTGTCCGTCGAAACCGTCGACGCGCTCGCCGCGGCCTACCGCGAGGGGCGCGCGGCCGACGGCGAGGAGCCGGGAATCGTCGTCCCGCGCTACGAGGGCGAGCGCGGCAACCCGGTGCTGTTCGACGCCCGGTACTTCGACGCGCTGGCGGCGGTCGAGGGCGACCGCGGCGGCCGGCGGTTAGTCGAGTCCGAACCGGTGGCGCGGGTGGACGTCGACGACCCCGGCGTCCGGCGGGACGTCGACACCGTCTCGGACCTACGGGCGCTCGCCGAGTCGGCTTCCGGGGCGTCGGACTCGTCCGACGCCCCGGAAGCCGACCCTCACCGGGACTGAATCGGCTCCTCGCTCGCGGCGCGGGCGGCCGCCCGGGGCCGGTCGGCGTCGGCGACGTTCACCGCTCGGCCAGACACGCCAGCGTCCGGTCGACGACCTCGGTGCGGTTCTCGTTGAACGAGTGGTTCTCGCCCGGAATCTCGAACACGTCGCCGTCGGCGACGGCGTCGGCGATGCGCCGGCAGTCGTCGAGCGAGACGCCCCGGTCGTCTGTCCCGCACAGTATCCGCACCGGAACGTCGACGCGGTCGAGGCTCGCGATGCCGACCCGGAGGCTGCCGCTCTCCTCGACCGTCTCGTCCGGGTCGTTGGCGTCCGCGGGGTCGACCGGGAACTTGACTGCGGGCGCCCACAGGATAAGCGACTCGACGGCGTCCGGGACGTGGGTCAGCGCGACGCCGCCGCCGAAGCTCTTGGCGAGGACGTGAACCGTCGAACACCCGTTCGACACCAACCACTCGACCGCGGCGTCCAGTTCGGCGTGCAGTTCCGCGAGGGTCTTGCGCTCCAGTTGCTCGTGGTTCTCCCAACTCTCGTACCGGAGGACTCGCCTGCCGGTGCCGGCGAGTTCGTACGCGACGACGTCGAAGATGTCGCCGAACGGCCCGTGTCCCGCCCCGGGGACGACGACGACGCCCTCCTCGGCGTCCCCGTCCCGGACGTTCAGCCGTCCGTCGTACGTCTCGTCGCCGACCGTCAGTTCGACAGGTTCGATGCTCACTTTTCCAACAATTGAGGCGGAGCTAATAAATCTCCGCCCGGGCGCACGACTCAGTCGAACGCGAGTAGCGTCACGGAGACGACGAGGACGGCCAACCCGCCGAGCGGGCCCAAGACCTCGACACCGACGAGCGTGATGAGCACGACGAGGAGGAATCGGATGTGGCGCAGGAGCGTCAGGGTGGCGTCGTCTGCCATACGAATCGCCGGACGTTCCGGCGAGAAAAAGGTAGCCATCGTCGCTCGGTCCGGCCGGTTCCCCGCGACCCCCTCAGAAGGGGTAGTCGCGCGCTTCGTGCTGGAGGGAGATCCACTTCATCTCGGTGATCTCCTCGAGGAACGCGTCGCTGTTGTAGGTACCCATCCCGGACGCCTTCATGCCGCTGAAGGGAACGTGGGCCTCGTCGTTGATGGGCTGGTCGTTGACGTGGACGTTCCCCGTCTCCATGCGCTTGGAGATCCGCTTTCCGGTTTCGAGGTCGCCAGCGTGGACGGCGCCCGACAGGCCGTACTCGGTGCCGTTAGCTATCTCGACCGCCTCGTCGACGTCCGAGAACGGGATGACCGGCGCGATGGGGCCGAAGTGCTCGTTGCACGCCGCCGCCATGTCGTTGGTTACGTCCGAGAGGACCGTCGGTTCGACGACGAGCGAATCGTCGACGCCGTCGAGCGCTAGCGTGTCGCCGCCGGTTTCGAGCGTGGCGCCGGCGTCGACCGTCTCCTCGACGTACTCCAGCATCTCGTCGCGCTGGGACTCGTCGACGATGGGACCGACGACGGTGTCCTCGTCGTGGGCGCTCCCGGTCGGCAGGCTCTCGGCGCGTTCGACGAGTTTCTCGATGTACTCGTCGTAGACGTCTTCGTGGACGATGTGACGGTTGATGGAGATACAGACCTGTCCCTGGTGGACGAACGACCCGAACGTCGCGCCGTCTATCGCGCGGTCGAGGTCGGCGTCGGCGGTGACGACGAAGGCGTTGTTACCGCCCAGTTCCATCGCCGGGACGGCGAGGTTCTCGGCGGCGATGCCGGCGACGTGCTGACCGACCTCGGTCGACCCGGTGAACGAGACGACGTCGCTCTCGGGGTGGCCGGCCACGCGGTCGCCGATGTCGGAGCCGCGACCGGTGACAACGTTCAGCACGCCGTCGGGGAGGCCCGCCTCCCCGAACAACTTTCCGAAGAGCAGGCCGCCCGTGATGGGCGTGTTGGTCGCGGGCTTGAGCACCACGGCGTTGCCGGCGGCCATGGCGGGCGCGACCGCCCGCATCGAGAGGTTGAGCGGGAAGTTCCACGGCGAGATGACGGTGACGACGCCCTTCGGTTCGCGCAGGACGAGGTTCTCCTTGCCGGGGATGTTCGAGTCGACGTGTTCGCCCCGCATCCGGCGCGGGAGCGTCGCCGCCTCGCTCGCGTGGTCGGACGCGATCTGGATCGACGTCTCGCCCATGAGTCGCGAGCCGCCGGCCTCGTGGCCGAGGAGGTCGATTATCTCGTCATCATGGTCCTGCAACGCCTGCAGGAACTGCTGGACGACCTGCTGGCGGTGGGCGGGCGGCTGTTCGGCCCACTCCGTCTGGGCCGCCGCCGCGGCCTCGTACGCGGCGTCGACGTCGGCTTCGGTAGCCGCCGGGACGCGGGTGACCGTCTCGCGGGTGGACGGGTCCTCGACCTCGATGGCCTCGTCGCTTCGCGCGTCGGTCCACTCGCCGTCGACGTACAGCGCGTTCCAATCGGCGTCTATCGAGAGGTCAGTGGGCATCGGTGGTGGACTGTAGGTCGTCGACACACAAAGGGGAAATCAAACGGGAGAAACCGACCCTGAGCGACACACCCAAGGGCGTCACGGAGTAAGTCCTAGGTTCCGCAGTCGAGACGGGCGACCCTACCCGAAGTCGGCGAACCGGCGGAAGCGTCGGGCGGGCGAACGACGGGCGACCGGCGAGCGAACGACGGACGACCGGCGAGCGAACGACGGACGACCGGCGAGCGAACGACGGACGACCGGCGAGGGCCGACTCGGGGCAAGATTCAACAGCGGCGGTTCAGTACGTGTCACCGATGGTCGAGAGAGACGCCGTCCGCCGGGCGTACGACGAGTTGGCCGAAACCTACGCCGCACAGCGGTCCGAGGGCGGTCGCGGGACGGAAGTTCTCGCGGAGTTCCTCGACTCGCTCCCCGAGTCGCCCCGCGTCCTCGACGCCGGATGCGGACAGGGGACGCCGGTCCTGCGCCGACTCGACGCCGTGGGACCCGCCGTCGGCGTCGACTTCTCGCGCGAGCAACTGCGGCTGGCGAGGACGAACGCCCCCGGCGCTTCGCTCGCCCGGGGCGACATGACGGCGCTCCCCTTCGACGACGACGCGTTCGACGCCGTCGTCGCGTACTGGTCGCTGATCCACGTCCCGCTAGCCGACCACCCGACGGTCGTCGAGGAGTTCGCGCGGGTCGTCCGGCCGGGCGGTCGCGTCCTGCTCTGCGAGGGGACCGAGGAGTGGGTCGGCGAGAACCCCGATTGGCTCGACGGCGGGGTCGAGATGCAGTGGGAGATTGCGGGCGCACGGGCGACCCGGAACCAGTTACGGAACGCCGGGTTCGACGTCGTCGAGGAGTGGGGCGTCCCTGAGCCGTTCGAATCGGACGACGAGGAGAGCGACGACCGCACAGAAGGAGACGACTCGGGGGGCGATGAGGACGCGTGGACGTTCTTCGCCGCGCGACTCGACCCGGAGGCGTCGACCGCTCCGAGCGGCTGAGACACCTCCGGGAAGCGATAGACCAAAGTCGCCCGCCCGAGACGTTCAGGGAGACAACCATGCCCACGCCACCGTCCGCGTTCGGAGCGCTCGCCCGGGAGGCCCGCCGATGACCGAAACCAGCGAGGCCGTCGTCGACCAACTGGAGGAGTTGGGCGTCGAGTTCGTCTTCGGCTACCCCGGCGGCCGGGTCATCGAGTTGCTGGACGAACTGCCCGACTCCGAGGTTCGGGTCGTCCGCCCGCGCGACGAGCGCGAGGGGAGCGTGATGGCCGAGATGCACGGTCGGCTCACGCAGAACCCGGGCGTGCTCGCGGGACAGGGACCCTGGATAGGGAGTCTGGGAACCATCGGCCAGATGGAGGCCCGCCTGTCGTCGTCGCCGATGGTCGTGCTCACGGAGGCCAGCGAGCGCGGCGACTACTCGACGCTCGCGCCCTACCAGCAGGCCAGGGGCGACTACGGCGGCCTCGACCTGCCCAAGATTCTCGACGGGGTGACCAAGGAACACTGGTTCCCCCGCTCGCCGACCGAGACGCTCCGGAGCGTCCAGTTGGCGTTCAAGCACGCCACCGCGGGCCGGCCCGGCCCGACCGCGGTCATCTTCGACGGCGACGCCATCACCGCGGAGGTGCCCGAGGACCCGATGCCGCCCGTGTGGGACGCCGACGAGCAGGTCCGCAACTGGGACTCGGCGCCGACCGAGCGGGACGTCGAGGCCGCCGCGGAAGCCTTCGCGGACGCCGACCGCCCCGTGATAATCGCGGGCAACGGCGTCCACGCCGCGCAGGCCTACGACGAACTCCGGGAGGTCGCCGAGGCCTACGACGCCGTCGTCGCCACCTCCTACCTCGGGAAGTCGACGATTCCCGAAACCCACGACCTCGCGGCGGGCGTCATCGGCTCGTTCGGCCACGAGGGCGCGAACCAGGTGGTCAGCGAGGCTGACGTCCTGCTGGTCGTGGGCTGTCGGATGAACCCGATGGACACCAACTGGCAGGCGTCGTCGTTCATCCGCCCCGACGAGCAGACCATCCTCCACGCCGATATCGACACCCGGAACGCCGGATGGGTCTACCCCGCCGACGTGGGCCTCATCGGCGACGCCGAGGAGAGCCTGCGCGCGCTCTCGGCCGCGGCCGAGAGCGCGCGCGAGGCGGCGGGGAGTTCGGACGACGACTGGGCGCGCGACCGGGCCGCAGAGGCTCGCGAGTCGTTCCACGCGCCCGAGTGCGACTCCGACGCCGCGCCCATCAAGCCCCAGCGCGCGGTCAAGGAGATAGAGGCCGTCGTCGACGAGGACACCATCGTCACCGCCGACTCGGGGAACAACCGCTTTTGGCTGCTGAACTACCTCCAGACGCCGGGAATCCGGACCTACTTCGGGTCGGGTGGCGTCGGCGGAATGGGCTGGGCGACCCCGGCCGCCGTCTCGGCGGCGCTCACGACCGACAAAGACGTTATCGGCGTCGCGGGCGACGGCGGGTTCGCGATGACGATGACGAGCGTCGAGACGGCCGTCGAGCAGGGCGTCGCGCCCACCTTCGTCGTGCTCAACGACACCAGCCTCGGGATGGTCCGCCAGATGCAGGAGTCCGAGGGCGACATCGCGGGCGTGGAGTTCCACGACACCGACTTCGTGGCGGTCGCCGAGGGCTTCGGCGCGGAGGGCATCCGGGCGACGACGCCCGACGAACTCGCCGTCGCGCTCGCCGAGGGGAAGGACAACGACGCCCCGACCGTCATCGACGTGCGAATCGACCGTAAGGAGGACATGGCCGAGAAACTGCAGTCGTCGTTCTACGCGGAGGTCGGCGGACTCCACGAGTAAGCGGGCGAGCGCGCCGTCCGAACGCCCGCATTCGTCCGAGGATATTTACCGCACACCGTGGTCCGGTATGTCATGCCAAGGGACGGCGACGGTGAGCGAGACGGCGGCGAGGAGGAGCACGACGGCGGTGAGAGCGAACGATTCGAGGTGTCGAGGCGCGACGTGCTCCGGGCCGGCGCGGGGGTGGCCGGGACCGCGGCCGTGGCCGAGACGACGCTCGGATACGAGCGACGGGACGGAGCGGAACCGGACACGGTCACCGTCAGGCGCGACGGGTACGGCGTCCCGCACGTCTACGCGAGGGGAGCCGACGACCGCGCGCCGACGTTCTTCGGCTACGGCTACGTCACCGCCGAGGACCGACTCTACCAGCTGGAACTGTACCGGCGGTACTACCACGGCACGGTGTCGGCAGTCCTCGGCGAGAAGTGGGTGGACTTCGACAAGGAGGCCCGTCGCAACACCGCCGCGGGCGAGCCGCTCGACGCGCAGTTCGAGGAGCAGTTGACCGGCGACCAGCGGGAGGTCCTCGGAGCGTTCCGGGACGGCATCAACCGGTACGTCGAGGAGGTCCGCGAATCCGAGGAGCTGGAGTTCCACAGGGGGTTCCGGGAGAACGGCTTCGAACCCGACCCGTTCAAGACGGAAGACGTCGCCGGGATGTTCGTCGCGAGCATGGCGTTCTTCAGCGGCTTCCAGCTCGAGACGCTCGGCGCGCAGGTCGTCGCCGCGCTGACCGAGGAGAAGGGGAGTCGCGGGCGGGCGATGGAGCTGTTCGGCGACTTGAACTGGGGCAACGACCCCGGCGCGCCCACGTCCACCGTCCAACCCGAGGACGTCTACCGCCCGCCGTACACCCCCGCCGGCGGCGCGAAATCGAAGCCGAGCGGGCGGGCGGCGAGTAGAGAGCACCCCGAACGCGGCGCGACCGGTCGCCAGAACGCGCCGACCAACCGGCTCACGGGCGGCGAATTCCGAGTTCCGGCCGACGCCGAGGGCGTCCATGAGGCCGAGATGGAGCGGATTCGGACGCTGGCGACCGGCCTCGACGACCTCGGCCTCCCCATCAAGTACGGGAGCAACGCGCTGGCGGTGCAGGGCGAGGTCACCGAGAGCGGCGACGCGCTCCTCTTCGGCGGGCCGCAGATGGGGTTCAACACGCCGTCGGTGATGTACGAGGTCGGGTTGCACGGGCCGGACTTCGACGTGGCCGGCAGCACCGTGGCGGGCTACCCGTTCGTGATGTTCGGTCGCAACCGCGACGGCGCGTTCACCTCGACCGCCGGCATCGACAACTGCATCCAGACGTTCGTCGAGTCGATAGACGCCTCGGGGTCCGGACCCGCCACTTACGAGTTCCGCGGCGAGAGCCACGAGGTCGAAACCCGCGAGCAGACGATTCCGGTGAAGGGCGCCGAGGACGTCCCCTTCGCGCTTCGGCTCACCAGACACGGCGTCGTGACTCAGTGGCAGCCAGAGAAAGGCGAAGCCGTCGCCCAGACTCAGTCGTACGCGGGTAGGCACATGAACTGCTGGCGGGCGTTCTACGAGGCCCAGTTCGCGTCTTCGGCCGAGGAGTTCGGGGACGCCGCCCGGCGGTGCGACTACGCGCTCAACTTCCTGTGGGCCGGCAAGAGCGGCGATATCGGCTACTTCCACCTCGGCCGGTATCCGGACGCCGAGGCGGTCGAGTGGGACACGCGGTTACCCGCCGACGGGACGAAGTACGAGTTGACCGACGACGACTACCTCAGGGCGGCCGACGGGGAGGTTCCGTACAGCGTCAACCCGCCCGCGGGCTACGCCGCCCAGTGGAACAACAAGCCCGCGCCCGACTGGAACAACGGCGACCTGAGCTACTCCTGGAGCACCGACCACCGCGTCCAGCGCATTATCAACCTCGTGGAGCGGCGCCTCGACGAGGAGGGGAGCCTGGACTACGAGTTCCTGAAGGACGTGGTGTACGACATCGCGTTCGTGGACCTCCGGTCCATCCGGTTCCGAGACGCCCTGCTGGCGGCGCTGGAGGGCGCCGACCTAGACCGCATCGAGCGGCAGGCCAAGCGCCAACTCGAACGCTGGGACCACTACCGGCAGGGGTCGGGCCGCGACCACATGGGCGAGTACCCCGCGGGCTACACCGTCTGGAACGCGACGTTCCCCAAAGTGCTCGAGAACGTCTTCGCCGACACCCTCGGAACGGCGTGGAAGCCGGCTTCCTACTTCCTGAACTACGACTACGGGCGGGGGACGCTCATGCGGGTGCTCCACCCCGAGGAGACGGCGCTCCCGCTGGGGGCCCACTACGTCGAGGGCGACCCCGGCGACGAGTTCGTCGCCGCGTTCCGGTCGGCGGTGGCGGAACTCGACGGGAAGTTCGACGGGCCGCCGCCGCTGTGGCGCGAACCTGCCCGCGTCGCGAAACTCGACAACCTCGCGCTGTTCGGGATGCCCATCGGCGTCGGCGACGCTGGCGACATGCCGTGGCTCAACCGCGGCACCGAGAACCACTTCGTCAAGTTGAGCGACGACCCGACCGCGGAGAACGTCCTCCCGCCGGGCAACGACGGCTACGTCGCGCCCGACGGGACGACCGCCGACCACTACGACGACCAGATCGACCTGTTCGGCGACTTCGAGTACAAGCCGCTGCTGTTCGACGACGCCTTCGTGGAGATTGCCACGGAGTCCGAGCGGCGGCTCCAAACCGGCGGGACGGGCCAGTCGGACGGCGAGGACGGCGGGGACTGACGGTCCGAACGAGGGACGACGGGATGCCACGGACGCGGTGACCGCAAGGTGCGGTGGCAGGAATGCGGTGACGGGAGTGCGGCGACGGCGACGCCTCGCGCCGGCGCGAGGCGTCGCCGTCGCGAACGGAGCCGACCCCGAGCGCGTCGAAGCGAGCCGCTCCGCGTTAAGGGCGACCACCGCCGAAGGGGAGGAAACCGCCAGGAGAACGCTCGGATTCCCGACCGATACGGACCGTTTTGCCCCGCGAGCGCGTAGGGCGTGCGCATGAGTTCCGCCAATCCGCAGGGGCTTCAGGCGTTTCCCGAGGAACTTGAGGGCCGGGAATCCTGGCTCGAACCGTTCGAGTGGTACCGGGAGATGCGCGAGGACGACCCCGTCAGGTACGACCCCGAGCGCCGGTCGTGGGACGTGTTCCGGTACGACGACGTGAAGCGGATTCTGGACGACGACGAAACCTTCTCGGTGAATCCCCGACTCGCCAGCGACTTCGTGGAACCGGACAACCCCGGCGAGGGCCTCGTATTCGACACGATGCTGTTCCAGGACCCGCCGCGCCACGACGAACTCCGCGGCGTCGTCGACGAGGAGTTCCAGCCCCGGGCGCTCCGCGAGCGCGAACCCCACTTCCGGGAACTGGCGGCCGACCTGCTGGACGACGCCGTCGAGCGCGGCGGCGACCGACTGGAGGTCGTCGACGACCTCGCGTACCCGCTCCCGGTGACCATCATCGCCGAACTGCTCGGCGTTCCGGCCGACGAGCGCGACCGGTTCAAGGCGTGGTCGGACACCCTCGTCGAGGCGGCGAGCGACGAGGAGGGCGACGAGGAGTACGTCCAGCGCCAGCAGCAGGCGCAGATGGAGATGGCCCAATACTTCTTCGAGATGATCGCCGACCGTCGCGAGGACCCGCGGGACGACCTGATGTCCCGAATCGTCACCGCGGAGCTGAGCGACGGCGGCCGACTCTCCGAGCAGGAGGCGCTGGGCATGTGCATCCTGTTGCTCATCGCGGGCAACATCACGACGACGAACCTCATCACGAACGCAGTCCGGTGTTTCGCCGACGCGGACGCCGACCTGTTCGAGCGCCTCCGGGGCGACGAGCGCGGACCCACGAACGCGCTGGAGGAGGTAATCCGCTATCGGTCGCCGGTGCAGGCGATGACCCGCGTCGCGACAGAAGACGTGGAGATGCGCAGCGAAACCGTCGAGGAGGGCGACCGCGTCGTCGTCTGGCTAGGGTCGGCCAACCGCGACGAACGGCGGTTCGAGGACGCCGACGCGTTCCGGCCGGACCGCTCGCCGAACCAGCACCTCGGGTTCGGCCACGGCACCCACTACTGTCTCGGCGCGCCGCTGGCGCGATTGGAGGCCAAGATCGGGCTCACGGAGCTACTGGACCGCGTCGAGGACGTTCGGCTCGACGCCGACGAACTCCGGCCGACGCGGAGTTCGTTCGTCTACGGCGTCGAGTCGCTCCCGATTCGGTACAGGAGACGGACCTAGGCGCTACTCCGCCTCGGTCGCTCCGGTCGCCCGCGCTCGGCCGCCCCCGTGCCGATACAGCACCCACAGCGTGACGAGAACCGCCAGCGCGGTCATCGCCGCGATGGCGGCGAACGCCACCTGCAACCCCGGCCCCTCGATGAGCGCGCCGAACAGCGGCGGCGCGAGCGCGCTCCCGGTCATGGTGCCGACCGTGATGACCGCGAAGTTGCGGCCGAGGTCGGCGCGGGCCGACACCGCGTCGGCGAGTTTCGACCGGGCGGGACCCGCGAGCGCGCGGGTCCCGCCGACGACGAGGAGACACGCCACCGCCGCGAGCGCCGGAATCGCCATCGTCGCCAGCGCGCCGACGAAGAGGACGACAACGGCGTAGCTACCGACGATGAGCGGGCCGGGCGAAAAGCGGTCCGAGAGGTCGCCGCCGACCAGCACCATCACCGCGCCGACGACGAACATCGCCGAGAGGGTGAGGTTCGCCGCGTCGAGGCCGAGTCCGTAGCCGTCACGGAGCAACACCACCGCGTAGGAGGTGACGGCCCAGCTCGCGGTGGAGGCGACGAGCGCGAGCGCCGCGAGCGCGAGGACGGCCGGGGACGCCAGGACGGCGCGGAGTTCGCGCCGCGCGCCGGAGTAGCCGCGGCGGGCCGCCGCGCGGAGTTTCGAGGCGGGTTTCGGCGACCGCGACGGCGCAGCCGCGCCGTCGCGGTCGCCGGGTCCGGGTTCCCCGAATCCAGGAGCGTCGGGGTCGGAGCAGTCGGCTTCGACTTCGGGCGCCGTCACGTCCCGACTCACGTACCGCTGGAAGGTGGCGAGCGTGACCGCGGCGTAGATCAGTCCGAAGGCGCCGACCGCCCCGACCGCGTGACGCCACGTCAGGCCGGAGACGCCGACCATCGCCGTGACGAGCACCGGTGGCGCGCCGAAGCCCAGACTCCCCAGGAAGCCCCGGACGCTGAACGCCCGCGCGCGGAGGTGTTCGGGCGTCGCATCGGCGAGTATCGGGAAGTGGGCTGGGTGGTGGCCGGCGACACCGATACCGAGGAGGGCCTGGCCCGCGACGAGCACCGCGAAGGTGGGCGCGAGCGCGACGACGAAGACGCCCGCGGTGCCGAGGGCGAGCGAGAGGCCGAACGCGAGTCGCCGGTCGTAGTTGTCCGAGAGGTAGCCGAAGGGCAACTGGAACGCGGCGTTGGCCGCGCCCTGGACGCCCATCGCCACGCCGAGCGCGGCGAGCGAGACGTGGAACTCGTCGGCGAGGATGGTGAGGATGGGCGGGAACAGCACGAGGTAGGTGTGGTTGACGAACTCCGCGCCGCCGACCAGCGCCACGACGAGCAGCGTCTCGCGGGTCACGCCCTCGTCGGCGAGCGCGCGTCCGGGAGTGTCGAGGATCCCCACGGTGTTTCGTCTCGAAGTGCCGGAGGTGACGACAAGTAGGCTTCGCTCCCGGAAAAACGGGTGACACCGACCGGCCCGCCCGTCGACGGCGGCGAGACGTCAGCGACCGGTGAGTGCGGGCGGGCTACCAGAAAGCACTTACCGGTCTTGTGAATCGGTTGAGATATGTGTCCCCGCACGCCCTCCCGCCGAGCAGTCATCGCTACCGCCGGAAGCGCGCTCTTCGCCGGATGCGTCGGCTCCCTCCCCGGCGGCCGGACGACGGCCACCGAAACCGCGCGGCGCTCGGAGACGACCGCGGCGCGACCGCGCGACCCCGCCAGCGGTCCGCGGGCGTCCGAATCCTCGTGGGCCCAACCCGGCCGGACGGCCGGCCACGCGGGGTACAACCGGACGATGGACGCGCCGGCGGCCGAACCCTCAGAGGAGTGGCGGAAGCGACTCGAAGGGCCGCTGACGACGCCGACCGTGGTCGCCGACACCGTCTACGTCACCCGCGGCGACCTCACGGACGGAGCGCCGGTCGCGACCGTCGAGGCGTACGACCTCGCGTCGGGGTCGCGTCGGTGGTCGACCTCGCTGGAGACGACGTACGAGTTCAGCGCCCCGTTCGACAACCTCCGGCCGGTCTACCACCGCGGAACGCTGTACCTGGCCACCGGGGAGAGCGCGACCGCGGTCGACGCGCGGTCCGGTGCGGTCCTCTGGAACACGGCCGTCGAGACGTCCGTGAACGACCCGCCGATAGTCGGCGACCACGGGGTCTACGTCTGCGGCGTCGTCGACGGCGTCATCGTCGCGCTCGACCACGACGGCACCGAGCGGTGGCGATACCCGGAACAGAAGGCGACGACCGAACGCAGCGTCGACCTCGGTTCGGGCGGGATTAGCCAGCCGGCGCTCGCCGACGGGACGCTGTACGCGTCGTTCTCCGGAGCGGGGCGACTCGTCGCGCTCGACGCGGCGAGCGGAGAGGAGCAGTGGCGACACGAACCGGACGACGGGGCGGGCGTCAGTAGCGGCGTGGTCGTCGCCACGGCCGACGAACTCGTCCGGGCGTCGTTCGGCGGCGTCGAGGTCTTCGAGCGCGACGGGACGCACCGGTGGCAATACGGCAGCATCGACGAGGCGGTCATCCGGCCGGCGGTCGCCCACGGCACCGTCTTCGTCGCCGGCCTCGAAGGCCGGGTCCTCGCGCTCGACCTCGCCGACGGGACCGAGACGTGGCGGACGCGCCTCGCCCCCCGGAAGTTCGTCCAGGGGACGATTCCGGTCGTCGCGAACGGCGCGGTCCACGCGCTCCGGACGACTCCCTCGGAGCAGACCGTCGCGGTCCACGCCCTCGACTGGGAGTCCGGCGACGAGAAGTGGACGCTCACCCGGACGGGGACCCGGGGCCGCGGGCCGGTTCCGGCGGAGGACCGATACGTGCTCGCCACCCAGACGACGCCGCGGGAACAGCGGGAGGAGAAGACGGTTTCTGAAGGCCTCGATACGGAATCCTCGCTGCGGGCGTTCTCGCCGTAACTGTCGTGAGGAGCCGCATCGCGGCGGTTTCGCGGGGCGCGGCCGCCGACGGCGGCCGCGCCCCACGCGGCGGCGGTCGAGGGTACTGCACTTTTTTTACGATGCCGGACACATTTGCGAGCGATGACCGACAGCGAGACGGTACTCGTCACCGGCGGAACAGGCTTCATCGGGTCGTACGTCGCCCAGGACCTCGCCGAGGCGGGCCACGACGTGGTCGCCTTCGACCTCTCGACCGACACGCACATCCTGGAGAAACTCGGCGTCGCCGACGACGTCGAGGCCGTCCGGGGCGACCTCACCGACCCGACGAGCGTCTTCCGCGCCGTCGAGGAGAGCGGGGCGACCCGCATCGTCCACCTCGCGGCGCTGTTGACCTCGCTCGCCCGCGAGAACCCCCGGGGCGCGGCGGAGGTCAACATCCTCGGGACGAACAACGTCTTCGAGGCCGCCCGGACCTTCGACGACCAGGTCGAGCGGGTGGCGTGGGCCTCCTCGGCCGCGGTCTACGCCCCGCCGTCGAACTACGACCACGACTGGGTCGACGAGGAGGACCTCGTCTACCCCGACACGCTCTACGGCGCGACCAAGGAGTACAACGAGCACCAGGCGAAGGTGTACTTCGAGGATCACGACCTGAGCCACGTCGGCCTGCGGCCGACGGTGGCCTACGGCCCGTACCGCGAAACCGGCGGGTCGGCGTTCCTCGCGAACATCGTCGAGAAACCGGCGCTCGGCGAGTCGTTCTCGGTGGAGTACGGCGACCAGGTCATCGACTGGCAGCACGTCGAGGACATCGCCCAGGCGTTCCGGAAGGCGGCGTTCGCGCCCGAGTCCGACCTCGGCCAGCGCATCTACAACGTCCGCGGCGAGACGGCGACCATCCGGGAGGCCGCCGAAACCGTCCAGAAGATACTGCCCGACGCCGACATCGAGGTCAGCGACGAGGGCGAACTCCCCTGGACCCAGAAACTCGACATGACCGACGCCCAGGAGGACCTGGGCTACGACCCCGAGTTGGACCTCGAAGCCGGCTTCCGCAAGTACATCGACGTCCTGCGGGAGGAGAACGGACTGGACCCCGTGGAGTGATTGGCAGCGAGGCGAGCGAGTTTCCGCTGACGGCACTCCTTCTGCGAGAGTAGTGGAGCGAGGTCCGAACGGGACGACGGAGAAACGACGGACCCGAAAGTGGCGACGCGTTTCAGGTCGACGGCTCCCCCGTAGTTTTATATTCTTTGCCGTATTTTACTTCTTCGGAGTTGCATCTTTAGCTTTCTGATTGGAGTTCTGCGTCACGTGCGACGCCGCAATTCCGCAACGATGGTCGGACGGTAGACCGCCGTGACGTCGGTACCGGTAGCCACCGATTCCGCCTCGGCGAGGACCGGTTGCTTCGAGCGCCGACGCTGGACGATTACCCGCGAAGGCGTTCGGTGTCACCGAACGGGGCGACCGCCGCGACTGCATGATTATTCGTCGTAGTTTCGGAGTTTATCCCTATCATCGATTTCTATAACAACATTAGGATTGTTATGGTAGCGGGGGAAAATCCGTTCGGTGTCACCGAACGTTCTGCGAGAGTGACCGGCGTCGTGCGATTCGTCCCAGGTTCGGATTCGCTAGTCGGGCGCGACAGGGACTCGGTCGACTCCGCGATTCCCGACAATTTTAGTAGCCGTCCCGCACCAGTTCGTGGTATGGGTGAACAACACGGTGGCGGGCGCACGGTGAAATCGGACGGGACTCTGTTCTCCATCGTCGAACAGCTCCGCGCGTCGGACGGGGCGGGCGTCACCGAACTCGCGAACCGACTCGACGTCGCGAAGAGCACGGTCCACGACCACCTCTCGACGATACGCGACCGCGGATTCGTCGTCAAGCGCGGGAACGAGTACCACCTCGGTCTGGAGTTCTTCAACTACGGACAGTACGTTCGAAACCAGTTCGAACTCTACGAGGCCGCCAAACCCATCATCGACGAACTCGCGGAGACGACCGGCGAGATGGTGTGGCTGGTCGTCCACGAGAACGGCCAGGTGATGTACCTCTACGGCTGTGCCGGCCAGACCGACATCGACGAGAACACCCTCATCGGTTCGTGGGCGTACATGCACAGCAACTCCGCGGGCAAGGCCATCCTGGCACACCTCCCCGACGCCGAACTCGAGTACGTCCTCGAACGCCACGGACTCCCCCAGCGGACGCCGAATACCATCACCGACCGCGACGAACTCGAAGCGGAACTCGAAGCGGTCCGCGAGCGGGGGTACGCGCTCAACCTGGGCGAGGACCTGAAGGGGATCCACGCGGTGAGCGTCCCGCTGTTGTTCGAAGACCGGATTCGCGGCGCCATCGCGATCGCCGGCCCCGCCCACCGGATGACCCGCGAACGCTGCGAGACGGAACTCATCGAACAACTGTCGGCGCTGACGAACGACATCGAACTGAGCCTGGCGTACGGGTAACGTATCGCACACCCGTTCGTCGAGGCCGAACGACCGGTCCGAACGCGCGTCGGAGCCGGAACGCACCGTCGGTTCGAAAAACGCTTTGGCGCTCGCGGACGCAGTCACGCGACGATGATCGAAGAGATCGCACCCGGCGTCTACGACCTGAGCATCGCGAACCACAACGGCGGTCGCTACCGCACGTTCCTGTTCGACGGCGACGTCCCGACGCTCGTCGACGCGGCGTTCGACGACACGACCGACGTCGTCGCCGAGCGACTCGACGAACTCGGCGTCGCGCCGGAGCGACTCGTCGTGACGCACGGCGACCCAGACCACGTCGGCGGCCTCGCCGGCCTGGCCGACCGGTACGACCTCGAAACCTGGGTCCCCGAAGGGACCGAGGTCGGCGGCGAGTACGCCCCCGACCGCCGGTACGGAGACGGCGACGAGGTCGGCCGGTTCGTCGCGGTCCACACGCCCGGGCACACGTCCGACCACCACGTGCTCGTCGACGAGGCGGCCGGCGTCGCGGTGCTCGGCGACGCGGTGTTCGGCGCCGACGCCCGCGGGCTACCCGAGGGGTACTTCGTCCTCCCGCCCGGCTTCTTCTCCGAGGACGTGAACGAGGCCGACGCGAACCTCAAGCGACTGCTCGACTACGAGTTCGACGTCGGCCTCGTCTACCACGGGTCGAGCGTCGCGTCGGATGCGAGCGAGAAACTCGAACGATTCGTGGAGTTCGCCGGGAAGCCGAACTGACGCCGGTTGCGGAGGGCCGGCCGCGGTCACCCCCGGAATAGGCCGACTCGGGGGAAACGTTATGGTCGCGTTCCGAATACCGTGAAGCGTGAACGTTGAGCGTCTCTTCAGGCCCGAGAGTATCGCGGTGATCGGGGCCTCCCAGACAGAAGGGAAGATCGGCTACGAGGCCATGGCCAACGCCGTCGAGTTCGGCGGGCGAGTCTACCCCGTCAACCCGTCGGGGTCGGGGACCGTCTTCGGAGAAGCGTTCGTCGAATCCGTCGCCGACGTCGACGACCGCGTCGACCTCGCGCTGCTGTGCGTGCCCGCACCGGTCGTCCCGGACGTGCTCGAAGAGTGCGGCCGGGCCGACGTCGGCGGGGCGGTCATCTACGCCGGCGGGTTCGCCGAGGCCGACGAGGACGGCGAGCGGTTGCAGGCCGAGATAACCGACATCGCCGCCCGCCACGACCTCGCCCTCCTGGGGCCGAACACGAGCGGGTTCGTCGTCCCGAGTCGCGACCTGTTCGCCTCCTTCGCTGGCGGCGTCGAGCGGATGCCGCCGGGCGACGTCGCCATCGTCGCCCAGAGCGGCGGCGTCGCCCACACCCTCGCCTTCCAGGCGATGCGCGAGGGCCGCGGCGTCTCGGCGATGGTCGGCCTCGGCAACCGCGCGAACGTCGGCTTCGAGGAGGCCGTCTCGTTCTTCGACGGCGACGAGGAGACGGGAGCCATCGTCCTCCACGTTGAGGGGACCGACAGGGGCCGCCAGCTAATGGAGACGTGCCGCGAAGCGACGACCCCGGTCGCGGCATACAAGGTCGGGCAGTCGGACGTCGGCGACTTCGCCGAATCCCACACCGGCGCGCTGACCGGCGACCACGAACTCTACGAGGCCGGATTCGCCCAGTACGGCGTCCCGACCGTCGACTCGACGCTGGCGCTGTTCGACGCGGGCGAGGCGCTCGCGAAGTCGCCACCGCCCGCCGGCGGGAACGTCGGCGTCGTCACCGCGCAGGCTGGTCCGGGCATCATCGTCGCCGACCGCGTCCAGCGCGGCGGCGGAACGCTCCCGGACCTCGGCGAGGAAACCCGCGAGCGGGTCGGCGATATCCTGCCGGGCATCACCTACGCCGGCAACCCCGTCGACACCGGCCGGCCGATGCCCGAGTTCGGGGAGGTCGTGACGGCGGTCGCCGAGGACGACGCGGTCGACGTGGTGCTTGTCTTCGAACTGTTCGAGGAGGCGCTCGGCTTCCCGGTCGAGACGCTCGACGGCCTCGCCGACCGGGTCGGCAAGCCGGTGCTGTTCGCCACCGAGGGGCCGGTCGACGCCACCGAGGACGAACTCCGGGCGCTCAGGGACGCGGGCGTGCCGACGTTCACGTCGCCCGAGCGCGCCGCCGACGCCGCGGCGCTGCTGGCGAGGTTCGCCGACTTCGCTTCGACCGACGGGAGCGAGGAGGTGAGCGCCGATGTCTGAGTCCGACCCTATCGCGGCCGCCCGCGAGGACGGTCGGACGACGCTGACCGAGGCGGAGGCCAAGACGTTGCTAGCCGACGCGGGCGTCCGAACGCCCGAGTTCGCGGTCGCCGGCGACGCCGAGGCGGCGGCCGACGCCGCCGCCGACCTCGGTTTCCCGGTCGTCGTCAAGGTTTCCTCGCCCGCGGTCACCCACAAGAGCGAGTGGGCCGACGGCGCGGGCGTCGCCGTCGGCCTCGACTCCCGGGACGCGGTCAGGGAGGCTGCCGAGCGCATCTTCGAGGCGGCCGCCGACGCGGACATCGACGCCGACGTGCTGGTCGAGGCGGCGCTCGACACCGACGCGGGGACCGAGGTCATCGTCGGCGGACTGCGGGACGCCTCGTTCGGGCCGGTCGTGCTGGCCGGCCTCGGCGGGGTGTTCACCGAACTGTTCGAGGACACCAGCCATAGACTCGCGCCGGTCGACGAAACCGAGGCCCGAGAGGCCATCGAGGAACTGACCGCGGCGCGGCTACTCCGCGGCTACCGCGGGACGCCGCCGGCCGACGTTTCGGCGCTGGCTGGCGTCGTCGCGACCGTCGGCGACCTCGTCGTCGAGAACGAGGCCGTGGCCGAAATCGACGTGAATCCGGTGCTGGCCACCGCAGAGGGCGCGGTCGCGCTCGACGCGCTCGTGGTGCTGGAGGAGGAGGCCTGAGATGTACGACCGCGTCTGGACCGTCCGGTTCTCGGACACCGACCCGTTCGGCATCGCCCACTACCCGCGCATCGTCGACGCCCTCCACGAAACCTCGGACATGTTCATGGAGGAGATCGGCTTTCCCTTCTGGGAGCTCTCGGGCGAGCGGGAGTTCGGCCTGCCGCTCGTGGAGATGAACTTCGAGTTCGAGAAGCCCGTAGAGGCCGGCGACCGCGTCACCGTCGAACTCACGCCGACGCTCGGCGACCGGAGCGTCAGGTTCGACTACGTCGCCCGCCGCGACGGCGAGGTGGCGTTTTCGGGGTACGAACAGCGGGTCTGCGCCCGGACGGGCGGCGGGGGGTCGATGGAGCTACCCGACGACCTCCGGACCGCGATGGCGGCGTACGCCGACGACTAACGGCGGAACGCTGACGCGGACGACACGTTTTTGGGACTTCCGGCGCCACGTACGTACATGGCCGAATTCGACAACATCTACGCCGAGGAGAACCCGTTCGTCCGAGCCCACTTCGACTGTCTGAGCTGCGGCGGGAAGCTCTGGGAGTACGCCATCCAGGGCCAGATGGTGTGCGAGGACTGCCGGGCGGTGTTCCCCTCCGGCGAAGTGTTCGACGCCCAGACGTAGCCGCGGGGACGCCTCCGCAGCGCGACGGTCAGATCGGGTCGAAGTCGGGGGTTCGAACGGCCGGCACGACGCTTCCGTCGGCGGGTGTCCACTACACTTATGTTGAACGTGTGCAAACTATTCACTATGGCCCAGCAAGACCCAGAGGAGCTCTTGGAGTTGAGTTCCGGAACCCGGAGCATCCTCGAGGACCACGGCCTCCGCCCGCTGTGGGAGGTCGAGGACGACTTCGGGAACGTCATCGACGACCTCGAACCCGACATCTGGAAGTGGGACGACATCCAGACCGCCATCGACAGCATCGAGGAGGACGTCCCCATCGCCGACCTGCCGCCGGGCTTCCAGCGCCGAGTGGCGGTCCCCATCAACACCGCCATCGGCAACGCCATCTCGAACACCATCTACGTCGGCGTCCAGACGGTTTCGCCCGGCGAGACGGCGCCCTCTCACCGACACTCCGCGAACGCCCTCCGGTTTACCATCGACGGCGCCGAGGAGATGAAGACGGTCGTCGCAGGGGAGGAGTTCCCGATGCGGGACAACGACCTCATCACGACGCCCCAGTGGGAGTGGCACGACCACGTCAACGACTCGGACAAGACGGCCGCGTGGCTCGACGTGCTCGACCTGCCGCTGTTCCTGGACTCGCTCAACAAGCGCCAGGCGTTCGAGAATCACGAACTCGAACGCCAGCCGGTCACGAAGACCCAGGGCTACTGGGACTCGCAGTACGGCCGCGGCCGACCCGCGAACGAGAAGGACGACGGCTCGATTCCGGGGCCGTTCGAGGGCATCCGCGAGGCGACGCCGCCGTACCGCTTCGGCTGGGACGAGATGCTGGAGTCGCTCCGCCAGCGCGCCGACAACGACGAACCCGACCCCCACGACGGCTACAGTCTGGCGTACGTCAACCCCGCAACGGGCGAAGAACCGCTGTTCCCGACGATGTCGTTCCGGGCCCAGTTGCTCCAGGAGGCGACCGACCCGCATTTCCACAACGCGACCGAGGTGTACTTCGTCATCGAGGGCGAGGGCGCGACTCACGTCGGCGACGAGGCCCTGGAGTGGGGCAAGTGGGACATCTTCGTGGTGCCGCCGGACGAGGTCCACCACCACGAACCCGACGGCGAGGCCATCCTGCTCGGCATGACCGACCGCCCCGTGTTCGAGGCGTTCAACTTCTACGCCGAAGCCCAGCCGTCGTCGTAACCGGACCGCCCGCGGGCGGTCCTCACGGTCGCGGCACTCGTCGTTTTTTGGCCGGTTCCGCCATTTCTCACGCGAGACGGGTGCAGAAGAAGGAGAGAACGGAAAACGGAGAACGAGAGGGAGTCAGCACCGAAGCGAAGCGGTCAGTACTGACCCACCGACGTCGGCGGACTGCCGTGGGGACCGTAGGGCGCGTCGTCGAGCCACTCGCCGGCGCGTTCGATGTAGTCGGACAGTTCGGCGGCGGCGCGCTTTTTCGCCTTGGTCACCGGGCTGTCGCCCTGAAGGTACTCGAGGGCCTGGCCGGCGGCGTCCTTGTTCCACTCGGCCGCCTGTTCGCGCCGGGCGGCGTACTCCTCGACTTCGGCGCGGGCGACGGAATCGACCCGGGCCTGCCGGGCGACCGTGATGGCCGACGCCGCCGCGACGGCGTCGGCGATGCCCGAGTTCATTCCGCGTGCGCCGAACGGGGCGAACAGGTGGCCGGCCTCGCCGGCGAGCAGGACCCGCCGGTGGTCGTCGACGAAGGTGTCGGCGGTGACCTGGAGGAACTGGTAGGTCGACACCCACGTGACGCGGTCGCGGTAGCGCTCGCCGAGCGTGGTGGCGACGAGGTCGGCGACGTTCTCCTCGCTGGCCATCGCCTCGGGGTCGTCGGACTCCTTGCACTGGATGTCGACGCGCCAACCGCCCTGAAACGGCACGAGCAGCACGTTCCGCCCGTCGACCGCCGGGTGGTCGTAGTGGAACACCCGCTCCTGGTCGCGGGGGTCGTCGGGGTCCTCCTCGACGTCGGCGATGATGAAGGAGTTCTTCGACTCCTCGCCGTCGAACTCCGCGCCGATCTGTTTGCGGACCGTCGACCCCGCGCCGTCGGCGCCGACGACGTGGGAGGCTTCCCACTCCTCGCCGTCCTCGGTCACGACCCGGACGCCGTCGGCCGACGACTCGACGGTCTCGACCGGCGAGTCCCAGTGGACGTCGACGCCCACGTCCTCCAACGCTTCGAGCATGAAGTCCTCGGTCCACACCTGCGGGAGGCTGGTGAAGTGGGGGAGGTCGCCGGAGCCGCCGGGGTTGGAGTAGGTCCGGGAGAAGACCTCCTTACCCCGCCAGAGCGTCCGGCGCGTCGACCAGATGATACCCTCGTCGGCGAGCCGCTTGCCCAGTCCGGGGTGGTTCTGCTCCAGAGTCTGGAGCGTCGCCCCGTGGACGAAGATGGCGCGACTGCCGGGGCGTTCTCGGTCCTGGGGGTCGGCTTCGAGGATGGTGACCGGGACGCCGCGAGCCTGCAGGGCGAGCGCGGCGGTCATTCCCGTCGGGCCTGCGCCGGCGACGATGACAGGAGCCTCGCTGCTACCGTTATCAGAACTCATTCTACTCTGAACGACGAGTTCGGGGTATTAGTTATTTTCCTTGCGAGGACCACGCACGCGCCACACCGAATCGGCCCGGCGTCGGGGATGTCGGGCGGAGCGCGGCGACTTCACCTAAGAAACGCTAGGTTTGATAAGGTATACCACCCATCGTGACGCTATGGCGCAAGAAGCGAGCGCACGATTCGACACGGACGGCGACTGGGAGCGACTCTTCGTCGGCGGCGAGTGGCGGCGAGCACCCGACAACGACCGAATTCACGTCGAGAACCCCGCGACGAGGGAGCGAATCGCGTCGGTGCCGAAGGCGTCGGCCGCCGACGTCGACGAGGCCTACGCGGCCGCCCGCGAGGCCCAACCCGAGTGGGCGGCCCAGCCGCCGCAGGTGCGGGCGGAAGTCGTCCAGAAGGCGATGGGCGTCGTCGAGGAGCACCAGGAGGACCTCGAAGGCGTCCTGGTTGCCGAGGGCGGGAGCACCCTGACGAAGGCCCACGTCGAACTCGACCTGCTCGCGCCCGGGATGATGGCCGAGGCCGCGACCTTCCCGACACGGGCGCAGGGCACTCACGCCAACTCGACCATCCCGGGCCGCGAGAACGAGATTCACCGCGAACCGGTCGGCGTAGTCGGGGTCATCTCGCCGTGGAACGTCCCGTTCCACCTCTCGATGCGGGCGGTCGCGCCCGCCGTCGCGCTCGGCAACGCCGTGGTGCTCAAACCCGCACCCGAGACGCCCATCGCCGGCGGTCTGGCGCTCGCCCGGGTGTTCGAGGCGGCCGGCCTTCCCCCGGGCGTCCTCAACGTCGTCCCGGGCAACGGCGCCGAAACCGGCGAGGCGGTCGCCTCCCATCCCGACGCGAACGTCGTCTCGTTCACCGGGTCGACGGAGGTGGGCAAGCGCGTGGCGCAGAACGCGGTCGAGAACCTCGCGCTACCGGCGCTGGAACTCGGGGGCAACAACCCGCAACTCGTCCTGGCGGACGCCGACCTCGACCTCGCGGTCGACGCGGGCGTCTTCGGGTCGTTCTTCCACCAGGGCCAGATCTGCATCTCCATCAACCGCCACCTGGTCCACGAGTCGCTGTACGACGAGTACGTCGAGCGCCTCGCCGACCGCGCCGAGGCGCTGACGGTCGGCGACCCCGCGAAAGGCTCCGACGTTGGCCCCGTCATCAACGAGTCTCAGCGCGACGAGATGCTCCGGTTCGTCGAAGAGAGCGTCGAGGCGGGCGCTCGCGTCGTCGCGGGCGGCGACAGCGACGACCTGTTCGTCGAGCCGACGGTGCTCGCCGACGCGACCAACGACATGCCCGTCGCGCGCAACGAGCACTTCGGCCACATCGCGCCGGTCATCCCGTTCTCGGACGACGAGGAGGCGGTCGAACTCGCCAACGACACCGACTACGGCCTCACCGCGTCGGTCATCTCCGCCGACCTCGACCGGGCGAAGCGAGTCGCCGGCCGCGTCGAGGCCGGAATGGTCCACGTCAACGACCAGCCCATCAACGACGAACCTCACGTCCCGTTCGGCGGCGTGAAGGGGTCGGGGCTGGGCCGCTACAACGGCGAGGCCATCATGCGGGAGTTCACCGAGGAGCGGTGGGTGTCGCTCCAGCACGACCGCCGGGAGTATCCGCTCTGAGGGGCCGACTCGACGGGAAGGGCCGGGGCGTCGAACCGCGGAACCCGGCCCGGACCGCCGCCGTCGCCCGAACGCCATCCTTTATGTGTGCGCTGTGCGCATATGTCGGTATGCGATTCGTCCACTACGACGAGGACCGCCTGGGACTGCTGACCGACGACGGGACGGGCGTCGTCGACCTGACCGACCGCCTCGGCATCGACTCCTCGGACCCGCTGCGCGAGTACATCCGCGGCGACTACGACGCCAGCGAGTACGAGGACGCCGAACCCGACCACGACCGCGGCGACGTCGAACTCAAATCGCCGGTCCAGCGGCCGGGGAAGGTCATCGCCGCGCCGCTCAACTACGAGAACCACATCGAGGAGGCGCTGTCGGACCGCGACATCACCACCGAGGAGTGGTTCACCATCGAGGACAAGGGCTACTTCCTCAAGGCGCCGTCGAGCGTCGTCGGGCCGGACCACGGCATCGAACTGCCGTTCTCGGACCGCCGGACCGACCACGAGATCGAACTAGCGTTCGTGATGGGCGACGACGTGAAGGACGTCTCCGCCGAGGAGGCCTGGGACCACATCTTCGGCTACACCGTCCTGCTCGACATCTCGGTCCGGGGCGACCAGGACCGCTCGAACCGCAAGTCCTACGACACGTTCACGGTCATCGGCCCGTGCGTGGCGACTCCCGACGAGGTCGGCGACCCCCAGGACCTCGAGATGGAACTCCAGTTGAACGGCGAAACCCGCCAGCAGGAGAACACCGGCGACATGGTGTACACCTGCGCCGACGTCGTCCAGTACGCCTCCATCGGCGCGACGCTCGAAGCCGGCGACGTCATCACCACCGGGACGCCCGAGGGCGTGAGCGCGCTCTCCGACGGCGACACCGTCGACGCAGCGATCGAGAACGTCGGCTCGATGACCGTCGACGTCCGAGAGCGCGACGTCCGGTTCGAGGACGTCGACGTCCAGAAGGGCGGCCAGGACTGAGCCCCGGCGGTCGGCCGTCGATTCGAACCGCTCGGAACTCCGCTTTCTCGACCGACCCGAAACGTCCGCGAGAAGTAGAGACGGCGCGGTCCGGGCTTCGCGTCTCACGCCGAGAGCGCGCGCTCGATGCCGTCGGCGATCCGCGGCGGGTGCGGGAAGTAGTAGTCCTCCATCGACAGCAGCGGCACCGGCGTGTCGAAGCCGGTCACCCGCTCGACCGGCGCTTCGAGGTAGTACAGCGCCTCGTCGTTGATGCGGGCGACGACATCCCCGCCGACGCCGGCGCTCCGCGGTCCCTCGTGGACGACCACGGCCCGGCCGGTCTTCTTCACCGACTCGACCACGGTTTCCGCGTCCATCGGCGATATCGTCCGGAGGTCTATCACTTCGGCGTCGACGCCCAACTCGTCGACCGCCTCCAGCGTCGGGGGCATCATCGACCCCCACGAGACGACCGTCACGTCGGTCCCCTCGCGGCGGACCGCCGCCTCGCCGATGGGCACCTCGTAGTCGTCCTCGGGGACCGCCTCGCGGAACGACCGGTAGATGCGCTTGGGTTCCATGAACAGCACCGGGTCGGGGTCGCGGACGGCGCTCGCGAGCAGCCCCTTGGTGTCGTAGGGCGTGCTGGGGACGACCACATGGAGGCCCGGGATGTGGGCGTAGGCCCCTTCGAGGCTCTCGGAGTGGTGTTCGAGCGCCCGGACGCCGGCGCCGTAGGGGGTCCGGACCACCATCGGCGCGGTGAGTTCGCCCCGAGTCCGCCATCGGATGCGCGAGGCGTTGGTCACCAGCTGGTCGAACGCCGGCGGCAGGAATCCGGAGAACTGTATCTCGGCGACCGGCCGGTAGCCGTACATGGCGAGCCCGGTCGCACCCCCGACGATGGCGATCTCCGACAGCGGCGTGTCGACCACCCGTTCGCGGCCGAACGACTCCTGGAGTCCGTCGGTGGCCCGGAACACGCCGCCGCTCTCGGCGACGTCCTCGCCGAAGACGAGGACCCGGTCGTCGGCCTCCATCGTGGTGTGCAGTGCGTCGTTGACGGCTTCGACGATAGTTGCCTGCATGGTCATCCCTTGGGTCGCTGTTCGACGTGGTCGTACATCTCGGGGCGGCGCTCGAGGAGGTCGACGAACTCCTCGAACTGCCGACGCAACTCCGGCGGCAGTTCGTCGTAGACGTGCGCGAACATCTCCTCGACGTCGCGCTCCTCGAACGCGTTCGCGGCCTCCAGCGCCGCGTCGAACTCGGCCTCGATCTCGTCGACGACGGCGTCGTGGTCGATCTCTTCCCACAGGCCCTCGGCCCGCAGGAACGACCGGTAGCGCTCGATCGGGTCGTGGTCCTCCCACTGCTCGACCTCCTCGTCCTCGCGGTAGCGCGTGGGGTCGTCGCTGGTCGTGTGAGCGTCGAGCCGGTAGGTCACCGACTCGACGAACGCCGGCTCGCCCTGCTGGACCCGCTCTCGCGCGGTCGAAACCGCGTCGTAGACCGCGAGCACGTCCTGACCGTCGACCCGGATGGCGTCGATGCCGTAGGCCAGCGCCTTCTGGGCGACGGTGTTCGCGCCGGTCTGCCGGTCGAACGGCGTCGAGATGGCGTACTGATTGTTCTGGCAGAAGAACAGCGCCGGCACGCCGAGCGCCCCCGCGAAGTTGATTGCCTCGTGGGTCGCCCCGGTGCTGGTCGCGCCGTCGCCGAGGAACGCCGTCGTGACGGCGTCGGCGCCGTCGAGCCGCATCCCCCACGCGATGCCCGACGCGAGCGGGAGGTGCGAGCCGATGGAGATGGCGACCTGGCAGTTGTGCTTCGCGAACGCCTTCTGGCTCTCCTCGATGCCGCGCCAGAACTTGATCATGTCCTCCATCTCGGCCCCGCGCATGAACGTGGGCGTCCACGCCCGGCCGACCAGCAGCCAGTCGTCCGGTTCGAGGGTGTAGGCGCTGCCGACGATGCTGCCCTCCTGTCCCCTGGTCGAGCCGAACGTCCCGAGTTCCCCGCGGCGCTGGATGCTCACCATCCGGCGGCTGAACACCCGGTCGGTCACCATCCAGCGGTAGAGGTCGCGGAACTGTTCGTCGTCCAGGTCGGGGACCGCCGATTCGTCGTACGAGCCGTCCGGCGCGACGATTCGGTGGGTGGGGACTTCCAGGTCGTCCTGGCTGAGGTAACTCGCCCCGCCACCCTGCGAAACCGACGCGAGCGGCGTCTCCGCGTTCGTCTGTCTGTCGCTCATCCGTTATCGAGAGTTCCCCGCACTCGATAATAAAACCGGGGGTGGGCGTCGATGAGAGTCGCCGTAGGGGCCCGCGCTCGCGCCACGCGGTTCGTCGCCTTCCTCGAACGGGGCCAAAATTTTTACTCCGGTACGTAGACGGTGCGAGTATGTTCGATAAACAATTATGGCAGTCTCCGGACCAGGAAACCTGGACGCCGGGCGAAGAGCTCGAAGACGTGACGACCATCAACGACGTCGACCCGACCGAGTTCGAACTGTTGCCGGGGATACGGTTCCTCATCGCGTTCGGGCTCGGGGTGTTCTTCTTCCTCGTGCCGGTCACGTGGAACGGACAGGTCACCGTCCCGTTCGACGTCGTCGCCAGCGCCATCACGGCCGCCTTCCCGACGCTGGTCGGGGTGGTCGGCCTGCTCATGATAACTGCGGGCGCCGGGCTGTCTATCGTGACGGAGCTCCACCGTCGCGACCTGCTGTCGCTCGACGAGGAGACGGCCGAACGGCTCGACGTGGGGTACTGGGAGACGTCGCCGCTGTTCCTGCTGTTGCGGGTGGCGGCGATTCCGATAGGCGTGGTGCTGTTCCTCGAACTCGGGCCGAGCGTCCTCCACCAGCCCACCGTCGGCGGGCTAGTCTGGGGGACCATCCTGCTGAGCGTCGTCGTCATCATCCCGCTCGGGGCGGTCTTCGTCAACCTGCTGGTCGAACTCGGCGGCCTGGAGTTCATCGGCACGCTGGCCCGGCCGTTCATGCGGCCGCTCTTCCGACTGCCCGGCCGGGCGGCGCTCGACTCTATCGCCTCCTGGATCGGGGCGTTCACCGTCGGCTACTACGTCACGTACAACGTCTTCCACCGCGGCGGCTACCACAAGCGCGACGTGTTCGTCATCGCCACCTGCTTCGCCCCCGTCAGCATCGGGTTCGTCGGCGTCATCGTCTCGACGCTCGGCCTGCTCGAAATCTTCCCGATCATCCTGTTGGGGTGGCTGATCGCCATCGTCGTCACGGGCGCCGTCCTCGTCCGGATTCCGCCGCTCAGTAACGTCCCGACCGAGTACGTCACCGAGCCCTCGCCGGAGGCGGCGTTCTCCGGGTCGCCGGTCGACTACCTCCAGTTCGCGATCAGCGAGGCGATGGAGGAGGCCAAGGACGGCCGGATTCTCCCGACGGCGGCCCAGGGGCTGGTCGACGGCTTCAAGGTCACCGCGGTCATCCTCGGCACGGTGCTCACGATCAGCACGGCCACCCTCCTGCTCATCGCGACCACCGACGTGTTCCAGGTGATCGCGACGCCGATCGCGCCGGTCATCGCCGCGTTCGGCATCCCCGACGCCCAGCTCGTCGCGTCGGCCATCCTCATCAGCGGCATCGAGCAGGTTTCGGCGGCCGCGGTCGTCGCCAACGCCGACGCGACCGCGCGGCTGTTCGTCGCCATCGTGGCCATCTCCCAGATCATCTTCTTCGCCGCCTCGGCGCCGATGATGATGGACATGTTCAACGACGTCCCCATCCGGTTCCGGGACACCGTCGTGCTCTTCCTCCTGCGGACGGCGATCCTCGTCCCAATCGCTGCGGCGTTCGTCCACGCCGTCAACTGGCTGGGCTACCTCCCCTAATTCGACGGCAAGCCGTTCGCCGTCGCTACTCCTCGTCCGCAGCGCGGTCGCGCCGGTCGTCGCCGCTCACCAGCGCGTCGCGCGTTACGGTCCACCGCCGAATCTCGGCTTCGACGAGGTCACCGTCTTTTCGCTCGGCGGGGACGTCCGACGCATCGTAGACGGCGACCAGACGAGAACAAGAACGAGAACGAGCGCAGTCCTACTCGAAGGTTTCGTCGAGGTCGGCTTCGACCTCCCGAACCCGGTCGCGGACGTCCCGGACCCGGTCGGCTTGCGCTTCGTTCGCCGCGGCGAGTTCGCCGATTTCGTCGACGACCTCCCGGATGTCGGCCAGCACGTCGCCGAGCATGGCGGTGACTTCCTCGGCGCTGGCCGCCTGCTCGTCGGTCGCCTCCACGATTTCGGTCATCCCGCGGGCGGTGTCCCGGGCCGACACGAGGATGTCGTCCTGGTGGTCCCGGACGTCCGCGACGTTGTCGGTCGCCGAGTCGATGCGCTCGGTGGTCGTCTCGATGCTGTCGGCGGTCCGCTCGACGATCTCGGCCACCTCCCGGAGCGTGCGGTCGATGGCGTCGACCTCCTCCTGGGACTGGTTGGCGAGTTCCTTGATCTCGTCGGCGACGACCGCGAAGCCGTCGGAGTTGCCGCTGCTCCGGGCGGCCTCGATGTTGGCGTTGAGCGCCAGGATGTTGATCTGGGAGACGATATCGCCGATGACCGCGGCCACGTCGTCGATTTCGTCGACCTGGTCTTCGAGTTCGCGGCTGTTGCCCTGCAGTTCGTCGGCCGCGCCCGCCACGTCGTCCATCAGTTCGAGCGCGTCGTCGGTGGCGTCGATGGAGGCCTCGGCGTGGTCGGTCATCTCGTCGCTCCGCTCGCTGACCTCGTGGGCCTGGGAGGCGACCTCCTCGACGGTCGCGCTCAGCGACTCGACCTCGTCGCGGACCGACGCGAGCGTCTCGACCTGCTCGCCGGCGGTCGACTCGATGTACTGACTGCTGTCGGAAACCTCCTCCGAGGAGCCGAGCAGCCCCTCGACCGCGGTTTCGACCTCCTCGCTGATGCGCTGCTGGGTCTCCTGGACGGTGCGGCGGCGCTCGACGAGTTCCGTCACGCGGGTGACGAACTCGAAGGCGCCGACCGAGTTGCCCTCCTGGTCGTGGAGCGGCACGCCGGCGGCCCGGACGTGCCAGCGCTCGCCGTCGGGATTGGTCCCCGAGCGGATCCGTTCCTCGCGGACTACCCGGTCGGTGCGGGCTATCTCCTCGGCCAGCGTCTCCTCGACGTCCTCCGTGCCGATGACCTCGTTGGCGGCCTTCCCGACCGCCGCCGACCGCGGGAGGCTCATGATCTCGGCCTGCTCGTCGTTCCAGTGGGTGATGCGCCCCTCGCCGTCGACGACGACGATGGGTTCGGGAAACTGGGCGGCCAGGTCGTCGAACAGGCCGCGCCAGAAGTCCCGCTCGTGGCGGAGCCGCTCCGTCTCGTCGTCGACGTCCGGCGGTTCGTACAGCGACCCGGCGGTCCCGTCGGTAAATCGACCGGTTGCCATGTTTCCCCAATCCCGGACCGGGGTTAAATAAGTTGACGTGCGGGAGAATCGACGCGCCGACGAACCCAGCACTTTATGTGACACGTGTTCTCTGTACCCACGTATGCTCTTTCCGCAACTGTTCAGGCAGTCGGCGGCCCGGACGCCGGAGAAGGCGGCGGTCGTGGACCTCGGCTCGGAGCGGGAGTTCACCTACCGCGAACTCGCCGAGCGGGTGTACGCGCTCGCGAACGGCCTGCGCGAACACGGCGTCGAACGCGGGGACCGGGTCGCCGTCTGCATGGGCAACCGGCCCGAGAACGTGATGACGTTCCTGGCGACCCAGTTCGTCGGCGTCGTCGCCGTCCCGTTCAACTTCCGAGTGGCGGCCGACGGGGTGACCTACCACGTCCGGGACTCCGGCGCCGACCTCCTGCTCTACGACGCCCTCTCGAGGGACGCGGTGGAGGCGGCGGCCGACTCGCTCGACTGCGACCTGTGTTACGTCGGCGACGACACGTCGGCCGAGGCGATTCCGTTCGACGCGCTGCTCGACGCGCCCGCCGACGAACCGGAGATCGACGCGACCAGCGAGGACGCGAGCGTCGTCCTCTACAGTTCGGGGACCACCGGCGACCCGAAGGGCATTCCGCTCGACCACCGCGCGACCACCGCGCGAGCGCTCATCAACGCCATGGGCCAGCGCTACTACCTCGGCGAGACGATAATCGGCGTCATGCCGCTGTACCACACCGTGGGGCTCCACGGCGTCCTCTGCGACGCCCTCGGCGTCTCGGGCACCTACCTCTGTATGCCGGATTTCGACCCCGAGACGTGCGTCCGCGCCATTCCCGAGTGGGGCGTCACCGCGCTCCACGAGGCGCCGACGATATTCAGCCAGTACCTCGGCACCGACGCCATCGACGAGGTCGACGTGAGCAGCGTCCGGGCGGTGGGCTACTCGGGCGCGCCGATGAGTTCGGACCTCTTCGACCGGGTGGTCGAGACGTTCGACCCCGACCACATCGCGAACCTCTACGGCACCACGGAGGCGTACGGCACGACTGCGTACGTGGGCCTGGGGCCGGACGACGACCCGTCGACGACCGGCCCCGCCAACGTCTTCTACGAGACCCGAATCGTCGACGTCGACGGCGACCCTGACGACGAGGTCGAAGCGGGCCAAGAGGGCGAACTCATCGTCAACACCGACTCGCCGGTCGCGTTCGACGGCTACCTCAACAAGCCCGAGCGGACCGCCGAGGTCATCCGCGACGGCTGGTTCTTCACCGGCGACGCGGCCTACGAGAACGACGACGGCAACATCGTCATCACGGGGCGGGCCGACGACATGCTCATCAGCGGCGGCGAGAACATCCACCCGGCCAACGTCGAGGACGTCCTGGCCTCGCACCCGAAGATTCGAGACGTGGGCGTCGTCGGCGTCGCGGACGAGGAGTGGGGCGAAATCGTGAAGGCGTTCGTCGTCGCCGACGACGGACTGACGGTCGAGGAACTCGAGGAGTGGTGTCTCGACAACGACGGTCTCGCGAACTTCAAGCGCCCCCGCGAGTACGAGTTCCTGGAGGAACTCCCGCGCAACCCCAGCGGGAAGATAATGCGCTACAAGCTACGGAGCGAAGAGGAGTAGTTCCGAAGCGAAGACGAGCAGTCGGCGGAGGAGTCCGGCGGGCGGTCCCGCCGGGTGCGATTCGGGCGGAACTCAGTCGAGGACGCGAATCTCGGGGTCCCAGCTTCCCAGTTCCCAGCGGTCGCCGTAGCGTCGCTCGACCACGTGGAACTCGGTCGCCATCGTCGAGAGGTACCGGACGTTGATTCGGCAGTCCGTGATGACCTCCTCGCCGTCGCGGGTCTCGGTGTCGAACTCGACGACGCCGAGGTCGGCGAGTTTCGCCAGGCCGAGCGCCGACTGCTCGTCGATGCCGGTGAGTTCGACCGCGGGCGGATTCTCGGGGTCGACGTAGACGTACTCCGACGGGTCGTCGGCCATGTCAGTGGACCACCTCGGGGTCGTACTCCAGCCCGTAGATGTCGTACATCGCCTCGATGGCCGCGCTGTTGGCCTCGTCGGCCCGGCGCTGGACCTCCTCGTCGTCCGCGAACCGCAGGATTATCTTCCGCCCGACGTTGAGGTGGTTTGGCTCGTCCAGGTCGGCGGAGTGGAGCACCTCCTTGGTCCGGTCGTCGACGACGTCGTGGTCGACGAGCGCCTGGAAGATGATCGGGACGAATCGCTCGATGCCCATCTGCTGGCAGGCCGCCAGGCTCACCAGGTCGTCGTGGTCGTACACCCGGTGGAACATCTCGACCTGGGCTTCGGTGGGCGTGTAGTCGCGGATGTCGGGGTTGCCGCCCAGTTCCTCGATGCGGTTCGAGAACAGCTTTGCGTGCTTGAGTTCGTCGCGGGCCATGTTCGCGAGTTCGATGACGATGTCGATGTCCCGACTCACGTCCCGGTCGTTGCGCTCGTACACCTCGTTCATCTGCTTGGCCGGCGGGTAGGTGCCGAAGTAAAACTCGTTCCACATGAACGACCTGAGCATCCCCACGAGTTGCTCGCCCTCGACCCGCGAGTCGTCGTCGTACATCCGGTCGACGAGGTGTTTGGCCGCCCGTTCGGACTTTCGGCCCAGCCGCTTCGCGAACTGGTCGCTATCTAGTGCCGCCATGAACTATCGTGTGGTTGCTGTTCACATATATCTTCCCCACGGGTCGAGCGAAATTCGGCCGACGCGGCGACCGCGTCGGCCGAATTTCGCTCGGGCCAGGACGGGACGGAACGAGCCGCGGTCAGAACGCGGCGGCGAACGCCAGAATCTGGATCGGCAACAGGACGAGTAGCGTCGCCAGCGAGCAGGCGGCGGCCATCTTCACCAGTTCCCGGGCGTCGACCATGCCGAGTCCGAGGATGCCGACGAGCACCGCCGACTGGTAGGGGAAGAAGTAGGTGTTGAGCGCGATGGCCTCGGTCATCGCCACCGGGACCAGCGGGACGCCCGCGCTCGCGGTGAACGAGACGAGCACCGGGGTCAGCACGCTCGCGACCGCCAACCCCTCCATCAGGAACGTCAGCGCGATGGCCGTGACGACGACGAACGCGAGCACGACGACCAGCGAGGCGTCCCGGGGGAGGGACGAGAGGACGGCCCGGGCCGCGAGGTCGGTGAACCCCGTCTGCCGGAGGCCCTCGGCCACCGCGAAGATGGCCCCGAGGAAGAAGATGATGGAGAAGTTGGCGTCCGAAACCGCGTCCGGCCCGACGACGCCGATGCGGGGAGCGAACGCCAGCAGCGTCACCGCGAGCGCGCCGTACAGCGGGTGGAGTCCGTGTACCGAGTCGGTCGCCCAGATTGCCACGCCGACCAGGAGAAACGCCAGCATGCGCCGCGCGTCGGTCGATACGGTCCGGTCGGCGTCGACGTCGGTCGTGCCGAGCGCGGTCGCATTGCGCGGTCGGTAGAGCGCGTACGCGATGGCGACGACGGCGATCGCCCGGCCGATCCACATCACGGGAGCCAGCCAGACGAACCACTGGACCCAGCCGATGGAGACGCCGGCGTTCGATTCGACCAGCCCGGTGATGATGATGTTGCCGAGCGAACCGGTGAGGACGCCGGAACCGGCGTAGTAGGTGACGAACAGCGGCCCGAGGAACAGTCCGACGCGGGGCCGCCGCTCGTCGAACACCTCGCCGACCGAGATGAGGATGGGACCAAGGATGAGCACCCGAACGAGCGAGGAGGGGACCAGCACGACCATGACCAACCCGGCCAGCGAGAGCGCCAGGAGCATGTACCGGTACACCGCCACGGCGTCGCCCGTGACGCGGGCGGGCGTGGCGCGGAGCACCCGTCGTTCGACCAGTTTCGCGAGTCCGCTCCGGCGGGTCGCCTCGCCCAGCAGGATGCCGAAGACGACGAGCCAGGTCGCCGGCGAGCGGAAGCCGACGAGCGCGAGGTCGGTCGAGAACGTCGCGCCGACCAGGCCGAGACAGACCACGCCGGTGAACCACGGCGCGACGGGCGCGCCGACCCAGAGGCTGATGCACAGCACGGTTATGGCGAGCATCGTCGCGGCGTCGCCCGAAAGTGGCGCGTAGAGCAACACCGCGCCCATCGCGAGGAGGCCGACGGGCACCGAGAGCCACGACGGGTCGACGTCGAGCGCGAAGCGGTCGAGGAAACCCTGTAGGTTCGTCATGGTGAGTCGGCGTTACGTTGAGGCACCGACGGAGGCGTCTTGTAGTTTCGGGAATGGGAAGATGCTTCGAACCGGACGATACCGCCCGCGGGACGAGACGAAACGAGGAAGGGACGATGGACAACCGCGGCCGCTGGCGCGACCGCGACGCGTGTTCCTCGGGGGTCAGTCCCCCGCCGCGGCGCCGGGGTCCGCGGCGTCGTCGCGTGCACTCTCGCCAAGGTACGCCTCGATGACGCGCTCGTCGTTCTGAATCTCCTCGGGGGTACCCTTCGCGATGAGTTGACCGTTGTCCAGGACGAACACCCGGTCGCTGACCGACATGAGCGCGCGCATCACGTGGTCGATGAGGAAGACGGTCTTGCCCTGGTCTCTGATGTCGCGGACGAGTTCGACGATGTCCTCGGTCTCCTCGGGGTCGAGACCGCCGGCGACCTCGTCGAACAGCAGGACGTCCGGGTCGGTCGCCAGCACGCGGGCGATCTCCAGTCGCTTGAGCGCGCCGACGCTGAGTTCGTCTGGCTCGTCGTGGGCCATCGCTTCGAGGCCGACGAACTCCAGCGACTCGTACGCCCGCTCCTCGGGGTCGTCGTGTTCGCGGCCGCCGAACTCCGCACCTACGCGCACGTTCTCGAGGAGGGACATGTTCTCGAACGGTCGGACGATCTGGTGGGTCTTGACCAGCCCGCGGTGACAGATCTCGTAGGGCGCCAACCCGGTGATCTCCTCGCCGTCGAGGGTCACCCGTCCCTCGGTGGGTTCGTGGACCCCGGTGATGAGCCTGAAGAGCGTCGACTTGCCGGCGCCGTTCGGCCCGATGAGCCCGACCGCCTCGTTACGGTCGACGGAGAACGAGACGTCTTCGACGGCGACGATACCGCCGAAGCGCTTGGTAAGGTGCTCGCCTTCGAGTAGTGCCATCTTGGCGGCAATTGACCACCCACTCGCATAAACTTACCCCGTACGGGCCGACGACGGGGCGCACCGGTCGCCTGCGGGCCGGCCGACGTCGCGCCGGGGCGCGGGAACGACGGGAGTCTGCCTTGGAGAAAGAGTGCGGTTACCGCTCGCCCCAGGGGGTGAACGGGTACTTGAAGTCGCCCGCGGCCTCGCTGTCGACGTCCGGGTGGACCAACCGGAGGTCGCCGTCGAGCCACTGGCCCGTCGGCGGCGCGAGGTCGCCCTCGACCGGCATCCCGTTCTCGTCGAACGAGAAGTCCCCGATAACGGTGTGGAACTTGTTGTTCCGGAGCGCGTCGCGGACGTCGGACTTCTTCGTCGACCCGGCGGCCTCGTAGGCCTGTTTCGCGGTCTGGGTGACGTTGTACGAACAGCCGACCGTCGGCGAGGGGTACGCGCCCGAGTCGACGTTTTTCTGCTCGCGGTACGCCGACAGCATCTCCTTGTTCCCGTTGCCGGTCAGTCCGCGGACCCAGCCGGGACCGCAGACGACTTCTCGGCCGGCCTTGCCCGTGGCGTCGAGCCAACTCGACGTCGTCGCCGCTCGTTCGAGGATGGCGATCTTCGGGAGGAAACCGTTCGAGCGCATCTGTTTGATGGCCGTGATTCCGCCCGGCGGAATCGGGTTGCTGAGCAGGAACTCGACGTTGGCGCTCTTGGACTTGGTGATGAGCGAGGAGAAGTCGTTCGACCCGGGCTGGTACTTCTCGTTGAGGACGACCTTGTAGCCGTTGTTCTCGAGTTTCTTGGTCCAGACCTCGCCGAGTTCGGCACCCCAGCCGGTGTTGGTCTGCCAGATGCCGACCCGTTTCGGACGCTGGCCCTTCGGCGCCTTGTTGCCGATGGCGAGCGCGCTGTTGGCCATGTCCCGGCTCTTGGAGAACGGCGCGAACGTCCAGTCGTAACCCTCCTTCAGGTGGGGCTTCATGTACGCGAAGTTGGCGCTCAGCATCGGAATCTCCTGGCTCTCCGCGTAGGCGGCCGCCGACGAAACCAGGAGGCTCCCGAACGTGCCCCAGATCATGTCGACGTCGTTGTTCGAGACGATCTTCTGGAGGCCCTTCCGGACGCCTTCGGGGGTACTCTCGTCGTCCTCGATGTGGAGTTCGACGTCCTTGTCGAGGATGCCTCCGTTGTCGTTGATCACCTTCTCACCCAGTTTGTAGGCCTCCTCGACGTCCGTGCCCGCCGAGGAGAACGACCCGGACTTCGAAACCGTCGCCGCTATCGTGATCTTGTTACTGCCACCACCGCTGCCGCCGAACGACGTACAACCGGCCGTGTAGGTGATGCCGCCAGCACCCATCGCTGCCAGAAACCTGCGCCTGCTATGAGATGTCATACCCATCCGAGAGTACTCTCGCCGTATAATAAGAATTTCGCCTTCCTACCCATTCTTTCGTGTAAGTGCGTCGCGAACCCGGTCGAACGGCCGACCGCCGGTCATCGCGACCGTTTCTTCGGCGGCCGGTCGGTCACGGGTCGCCGAAGAAACGGTCGCGTATCTCGGTTCGCTTCAGGGTCCCGGTGTCGGTGCGGGGCAGGTCGTCCGACGTGACCGCGTACGAGCGGGGACGTTTGAAGTTCGCCACGTCGTCGTGGTCCTTGCAGTGGCGGTCGAGCACCTCCGCGGTGAGTCCCTCGCCGACGACCACGGCGGCCACGCGTTCGCCCCAGTCGTCGTCCGGAACGCCCACGACCGCGGCGGCCCGCACGTCGGGGTGGTCTTCGAGGGCGAGTTCGACCTCCTGGGGGTAGACGTTCTCGCCGCCGCTGAGCAGCATGTTGTCGACCCGGTCGACGATGTGGAGGCCGCCGTCCTCGTCGACCCGCGCGACGTCCATCGTCCGCAACCATTCGCCGTCGCCTACGAACAGTTTCGCCTCGGCCTCCGGGCTATCGAGGTAGCCGTCGACGCAGGGACCCCGTCCCAGGAGTTCGCCGCTCTCGCCGCGGTCGACCGTCGCGGACGGGTCGGGCGTCTCGTCGGGACCGACCGCCTCGACCACCCGCAGTTCCCAGTTGAACGAGGCGTGGCCGACGGTTCCCGGATTGTCGAGTTGCTGGTCGGGGTAGGCGTGAGCGAGGTTGGCGATGCCTTCGGTCAGGCCGTAGGTGTTGTACACGCCCTCCGTCAAGTGCTCGCGCGTCCGTTCGACCAGCGACGGAGAGACGACGGCCCCGCCGGTTCGGATGTACGAGAGCGCCGAAAGGTCGGAGGACCCACCGTTCTTGGCCTCGATGAGCGCGTCGAGTTGTGCGGGCACCGCCAGCAGCCCGGTCACCTCACGTTCGTCGAGCAGCGCGAGCGTCTCCGGCGGGTCGAACGACGACTGCAGAACGAGGGTGGCGCCGACCTGGAGGTGCGGGTATATCCACGCCACCGTCGTGACGTCGTGGTACCAGGGGGTGGTTACGAGCGCGACGTCATTCGGTTCGAGCCCGTGTTCCATCACCACCTGCGAGGCCCCCAGCCAGGCGCGCCGCTGGTCCTGGAGCGTGGCCTTCGGCCTGCGCGTCGTCCCGCTCGTGTAGAGAATCGCGGTTTCGGCGTCGGGGTCCTCGGTCGCGTCGTAGTCGACGTCGCGCTCGACGACCCGCCCGTACCGGTCGACGGCCGGCCGTTCGGGGGCGGAGTCGGCCGCGCCGACGGACAGCGCCGCCTCGAGGTCCGACTCGTCGAGGACCGCCCGCGCCATCTCGGCGTGGGCCGCGTCGAAGACCAGCGCCTCGGCCTCCGCCGACTCGATCATCCGGCGGAGTTCGCCGGCCGACCCCCGGAAGCTCAGTTGAGCGTTGGCCTGGCCTCGCTTTTGGGCGGCGAGCATCATCTCCACCGCCGCCGGCCCGTTGTGTAGCAGCGACGCGGTGCGAGCGCCGCCGACGCGCTCGTCGAGCGCGCTCGCGAGCGCGTCGGTCCGTCGGTCGAGTTCCGCGTAGCTGTACGTCGTCCCGTCCTCCGCGACGATGGCGGTCCGGTCGCCGTGGCGGGTCACCGCCCGGTCGAACGCTCGCAGGTCCTGCATACCGTTACGTCTGCGAGGTGAACCTTAACGGTTGTGTGAAGGGCTAACAGTCGACAGCCGAAGGACGGACCGCTCTCCAGGGGTCGCGGAAGCCGACGAAGCGGTCGGTGCGAATGCCCAGGTGTGCGAGTACACGGGTCACCCCGACGCCCGGTGGGCGTCGAGGTCAGAAGAGTCGCTCGGAGGCGACGGCGGCACCCTCGACCAGCGATTCGAGCTTCGTCCACGCGATTTCGCGGTCGACGGTCCGCCAGCCGACCAGGGTGCCGAATCCGCAGTCGGCCGCGGCCATCACCCGCGCGGGGTCGCCCACCGCGTCGGCCGCCCGCTCGATTCGCTCGGCGACGAGTTCGGGGTGTTCGACCACGTTCGTCTTGACGTCGACGACCCCCGGAATCAGGACGGTGTCGTCGGGCAGCGGGTGCTCCTCGAACGCCCGGTACTCGTGGTTGTGTCGGGGGTTGGCGAGTTCGAGCGAGAGCGCGCCCACGTCGGCCTCGTAGAGCAGCGGGAGGATCTCCTCGAGTTCGACGTCGAGGTGGTGGGGTCCCTCGTAGTTGCCCCAGCAGGCGTGGAGTCGGACGTTCTCCGCGGGGACGTTCGCCAGTCCGCGGTTGATGGCCTCGACGCCGGTCCGGACCGTCTCCTTGAACTCCGCGAGCGACTGGTCCTGGTAACTGCGGTGGCGCTCGCCCAGCAGGTCGGGGGCGTCGACCTGGAGCGTCGCCTCGGACTCGCCGATCAGTTCGTACTCGGTGGCCATGGCCTCCGCGACGTCGAAGACGTACGCCTCGTGGGAGTCGTAGTGGTCGTTCGGGAACGTCGCGGCGAGTTGACCCGGCGAGACGGAGGTCGCGAACGTCCCCTCGAAGTCGAGGTCCTCGGCCTCGACGAACCGCGACAGGACGTCGAGTTCCTCCCGAATCGGGCCGTCGTCGACGTAGCGGACCGGTTCGACCGCCTTGGGGAGTCGCCTGACGTCGGCCTTGACGCCCTCGAACGCCTTCCGCGCGTAGTCGGGGAACTCCTGGAGGTCGGCCCATCGGGGCGCGGTTCCCTCCTCGCCGAACCCCGCCATCCGCCGCTCGGCGTAGATGTTGAACCCGGGGCGGCGCTGCTCGCCGTCGTTGGCGACGTCGAGACCGACCGCGGCCTGTCGACGGAGCACGTCGCGGGTGGCCTCCTCGACGGCCTCGTCGAACTCGTCGGCGTCGACCGTCTCGCCGGCGTCCCGGCGCTGTAACAGTTCCATCAGTCGGTCGGTTCGCGGAAGACTCCCGATGTGAGTCGTGAGGATACGCGCTGGCGTTCCCATGCGAAGGACCTACACGGGTTCCGGCTTAGAGGCTTTCGGTGACCGGAACGCGTCGCCGCGGGCGCGTCCGTTCGTCGCCGCGGAGGCCGACCGTACCTCAACTGTTTTAACGTATGAGTCAGTACATGGCCAGTAGACGATGAGATATGATTGCAGGTGACTTACTCACACAGACGGTGGTAAACGGGCTTCTCCTCGGCGGTATCTACGCCGTCGCCGCGCTCGGGCTCTCGCTCGTCTTCGGTATCATGGACATCGTGAACCTCGCCCACGGTCACATGCTAATGGTCGGCGGGTACGTCGCGGTCATTCTCTTTTCGTCGGTCGGGCTCACCCCGCTCGTCGGGATGTTCGTGGCCATGGTCGTCCTGTTCGCGCTCGGGGTGGCGCTCCAGGAGGTGCTGCTCGACCGGGTGGTCGACGAAGGGATGGAACAGCCCATCCTCGTCCTCTTCGGATTCGCACTGGTGCTGCAGAACCTGGGCCAATTCTTCCTCAGCAGCGACGCCCAGTCGACCGACATCGGCATCGCGGGCTCGGGCTTCACCGTCGCCGGGGCGTTCTTCTCGTTTCCCCGGACGGTCACCTTCGTCGTGTCGGTGGTGCTCATCCTCCTCACGTGGCTGTTCCTCCGGTACACCCGAACCGGCCAGGCCATCCGTGCGACCGCCCAGAACAAGACGGCCGCCCGCTACATGGGCATCGACACCGACCGAATCTACCTGATAACGCTCGGCGTCGGGACCGCGCTCGCCGGCGCGGCCGGCGCGTTGCTATCGATGTTGTTCCCCGTTGACCCGTACGTCGGGTGGTCGTACCTGCTGAAGGCGTTCGCGGTCGTGGTGCTCGGCGGCGTCGGTAGCGTCATCGGGACGCTGGTCGGCGGACTCTTCCTCGGCGTCTCGGAGAACGTCGGCGCGCTGTACCTCGGCGGGAGCTACCGCGACATCATCACCTTCTCCATCTTCCTGCTCGTGTTGCTCGTCAGGCCCCAGGGGCTGTTCGGCACCGGCGGTGGTTCCGAATGATGGACCCGGTCGCCGACCGATGGGCGGCGGCGGGCCGGCGCGGCAAGGTCGGAGCCGCCCTGGTGGTCCTGCTGCTTGCGGCCGTGCCGCTCGTGACCACGCCCTACATCACCGAAATCGTGCTCACCGGGCTGGTGTTGGTGATGCTCGGCGTCTCGTGGAACATGCTGGCAGGCTACGCGGGTCAGATATCGCTGGGGCACGCCGCCTTCTTCGGACTCGGGGCGTTCGTCACCGCCTGGCTGGTCTCGCCCAGCGGCGCGGGGTTGCCCGAGAGCATCGCCCAGCCGGCGCTGGTCGCGATATTCGTCGGCGCGCTCGTCGCCGCGCTGCTCGCGCTGCTGGTCGGCCCGATCATGTTCCGGCTCCGCGGCCACTACTTCGCCATCGGAACGCTCGCGCTCGCGACCATCATCCAGCTCATCCTGGTCGACCAGCGCCAGTACACCGGCGGGTCGACGGGCTACTTCATCACCGGCGGTCCCGACGACCTCGTGATGTACCTGGTGGCGCTGGCGCTCACGCTGGTGACCGTCGTGGTCACGTACGCGGTGGTCGAGAGCCGACCCGGCCTGGGGATGAAGGCCATCCACGACGACGAGAGCGCCGCGAGCAGTCTCGGGGTCAACCCGCTGAAGTACAAGATGTTCGCGTTCGTGCTCTCGTCGTTCTTCGCCGGCCTCGCCGGCGGGCTCTACGCCCAGTACACCGCGTTCATCAGTCCCGACTCCACGCTCGGCGTCGTCTGGACCATCGACACGCTGGTCGTCGTCATCCTCGGCGGGATGGGGACGATGGCCGGCCCGCTCCTCGGGGCGGCGCTGTTCATCGTCCTCGACAACTTCCTCAGCTCCATCGTCGGCGGACTCGCCACGAGCGTCGAGGGCGCGCTCATCATCCTGTTCGTCATCTTCCTCCCCGGTGGGCTCTACGGGTTCGTCCGCGACCGGACGTCTGACGAGCGGCCGCCGGCCTCCGGCGAACCGTCGGTCGACGGTCGCTCGTCGGACGACTGAGCCGCGCTCTCCCTCGCGTTCGCTCTCTCCGCGGTTGGATTTTTGCGAAGTCGACTCGGTTTCGAGAGAATGCGGTCGTTTCTCCGTTTCGCGCCTCGCCTCGAATCTCGACGCCGGCCGAAACTATGCGCCCAGGTAGGAGGCTCTGACCCGCTCGTCGTCGGATAGCTCCGCGGCCGGGCCGGTCAGCGAGATGCGACCCGACTCCAGGACGTACCCCCGGTCGGCGATGCGGAGGGCGTTCTCGAGGTCCTGTTCGACCAGCAGGACGGTCGTCCCGGTCTCGTTGATGCGCTCGATGGCGTCGAACACGTCGTCGACGAGCACCGGCGCGAGGCCGAGGCTCGCCTCGTCGAGCAGGATGAGGTCGGGGTCGCTCATCAGGCCGCGGCCGATGGCGAGCATCTGCTGTTCGCCGCCCGAGAGGGTGCCCGCGCGCTGTTTCATCCGCTCTTGCAACCGCGGGAAGATGTCGTACACGTCTTCGAGTCGGTCGTCCATCCCCCGGCGCTTGGCGTAGGCGCCGAGTTTGAGGTTCTCGCGGACCGTGCTGTCGGGGAAGATCTCCCGGCCTTCCGGGATGTGGGTGATGCCCTTCGGGACGACCTCGTCCTGGGGAAGGTCGGCGATCGACTCGCCGTTGAATCGGATGTCGCCGGCCGTCGGCGCCAGCGGTCCGCAGATGGTCTTCAACACCGTGGTCTTGCCCGCGCCGTTCGCCCCGAGGAGCGCGACCGTCTCGCCCTCCGTGACGTCGAAGCTCACGTCCCAGATGACCTGCACGTTTCCGTACGCGACGTCGATCCCGTCGACTTCGAGGAGTGTCATCGTCTGGCACGTAGTATTCGGCACGGCGGTATAAGCCTACCTCAAGCGGAGCCGCGCCGCATCGCCGAGGTCCGCGGTGTCTGCGTGCGTCGAGGGAGGAACGGAACGGTGACGCGAAAACGGGTGACGTGAAAACGGGAAGCCAAAAGGAGTGCGAGCACGGAAGCGGAACACGCGCCCGGAGGTGGATTACTCGAAGTGCTCGCTGCGGATTCGTTCGCGCTTGATGGTCCCCGTGTCGGTTCGGGGGAGCGGTTCGTCGGTGATGGCGTACTCGCGCGGGCGCTTGAAGTCGGCCAGCGAGTCGTTGGCCAGGCAGAACTCCTCGAAGTCGTCCGCGGTGGCCGACCCGTCGCAGACGACGACCGCGCTGACGACGTTGCCCCAGTGGTCGTCGGCGACGCCCACCACGCACGCCTCCTCGACGGTGTCGTGGTCCTCCAGCGCCCGCTCGACCTCGGCGGGGTAGACGTTCTCGCCGCCGCTGGTGAACATGTTGTCGACCCGGTCGACGACGTAGAGGTAGCCGTCCTCGTCGACCCGCGCGACGTCCCGCGTCCGGAGCCAGCCGTCGAAGAAGCTCTTGCGCTCGGCCTCGTCGTTGTCGATGTACCCCTCGGCCATCCCCGGCCCGCGGGCGATGATCTCGCCCCGCTCGCCGGGGTCGACCGTCGCGGTCGGGTCGGGGTGTTCGGTGATGGGCGCCGCTTCGACGACCCGAATCTCCCAGGAGAACGATTCCTTGCCGATGGTGCCGGGGTGGTCGTCCTGAGCCGACGGATGGGCGAACGCCAGGTCCGGACCGGCCTCGGTCATGCCGTAGGTGTTGTAGACGCCCTCGGTGAGCAGCCGCTTCGTCCGTTCGACGAGTTCAGGGGTGACGATGGCGCCGCCCGTCCGGATGTACGTCAGCGAGTCGACGTCGTAGCCCGCCTCGGCCTGGACGTCGTTGAGCGCGGTCAACTGGGTCGGCACCGCGAGCAGTCCGGTCACGGCGTGGTCCTCGATAAGTTCGAGCGCCTCCGTCGGGTCGAAACTGGAGTGGAGGACGACGGTCGCCCCCGCGAGGAAGTGGGGGTAGAGCCACGCGTCGGAGGTCACCATGTGGTACCAGGGCGTCGTCACGAGCGCGACGTCGGTCTCGTCGATACCGTGCTCCATCACCACCTGCATCGCGCCGAGCCACATCTGGCGCTGGTCGAACGAGATGGCCTTGGGCACGCTCGTCGTCCCGCTGGTGTAGAAGACCGCACAATCGTCGGCGACCGGGAGTTCGTCGGCCAGGTCGTCGGCCGCGTCGGCGAGCGCCGCCTCGTAGGAGACGACGTCGTCGCGCTCGACGGTCGCCTCCCCGGCGTGAAGGCCCACGTCGAACTCGCCGCGGTCGAGCATCTCGACGGCGGTGTCGGCGTTGGCGTCGTCGAACACCAGGCCGCGGGCGCCCGCCGTCTCCGCCATGGTCACCAGTTCGCCGGCGCGACCCCGGAAGGGGAGTTGGACCGTCTCGACGCCGCGCTTGATGCCGGCGAGCATCGACTCGACCGCCGGCGGTCCGTTGAGCGCGAGGACGGCGCACGGCACCGAGCCGAGTCGCTCCTGGAGCACGTTCGCCAACCGGGTGGTTCGGCGGTCGAACTCCCGATAGGTGAACTCGCGGCCGTCGTCCGTGACGACCGCGGTGTCGCTCCCGTGATTCCGGACCGTCCGCTCGAAGACCCGCCTGTAATCCATGCGCATTGCCAGTACGTCACAGTTCCTTCAATCGATATTAAAGGTTTTGTCGACCGAAGTCCGGCGGAGGACGGGCGGGTCGCGCGAGCGAGAGCAGGCTTTTTGTCGGTGGGATTCGAGCGGGTTCACGATGAGCGCGAGTCCGTCACGTCGAACGCTCCGCGGGTTGGCGGCGTACGTTCGGCCCGCGTTCATGCTCCCGGCGGTCGGGATGTCGGCTGTCGGCGGGCTGTTGGCCCCGACCTTCGAACCCCTGCCGGCCGCGCTCCACGCGGCGGCGGTCGGCCTCGCGCTGTACGCGGCGCATCTGAACGACGGGTACGTCGACGCCCACGTGCGGGGTGAAGAGGAACCGAAGCTGAGTCGCCGGGGGAACCGGTCGGCCGTCGCCGCGACCACCCTCGTTCTCCTGGTCACGCTCGGCGGACTCGCGGCGACGGCGGGACCCGCCTCCGCGGTCGTCACCGCGCCGCTGTGGCTGCTGGCCGCGTTTCACGCGCCGTACCTCGACGTTCACCCGCTCACGGTCACGACCGACTACCCCCTCGGAATCGGACTCGTCCTGGTCGGCGGATATCTCGCCCAGGCGACGACGCTCTCGGCGCTCGTCGCCGCCGTCGCGGTCGTGTTCGTCGTGTTGCTCTCGGGCGTCAAGATCTCGGTCGACCGCCTCGACTACGCCTTCGACCGCTCCATCGGCAAGCGGACGGTGCCGGTCGCGGTCGGCGAGGAAACCGCGGCCGTCGCCTCTGCCGCCGTCCTGACGTTCGCGTCGGTGCTGGTGGGCGGGTTCGTCACCGTCGGCGTCTTTCCGCCCGCCGCCGCGACCGCCGCGGCGTTTCCGGCGCTGGCCGGCGTCGCCGGCCTCGCCGTGTCGACGGAACGGGCGGTTCGGTTCCAGATGTTGCTAACCTACCCGTTCACCGCGATTCTGGTCGCCGCCTGCTGTACGGCGAGGACCTGCGCGCTCGGCGCGGCGCTCCTCGGCCCGTCGGGTATCGTCTGACCGACGGCAGAGGGTCGAGTCGCCACGGCACGCCGAGCACGTCGGGCGTCCGCGTTTGTGCCGTCCGGCCGCCTCGTCCTGAGTCGAGTCGTGAAATCGAAGGATTGACAAGCGATTCGATTGATAGTGAGCGTAGAGTGGCTATGCTAGTTCTGTCGTAATTGGTCGAGCGCTTCAATCGGCGTCCGGCGTCGTTCCGGAAACCGGAGATTCGGACTGCGAAACATCGGGCGCACGGCCCGGCCGGGCCGTGCGCCCGCGTCTCCGAACTGAGGTTGCGGCGGTGTGGTTCAGTCGAGACGTTCGGACGTCGCTTCGTACCGTTTCGCCAGTTCCGCGTAGTGTGCCGCGGTCGCGGTCGTATCGAGGTCGTCGAGTTCGGCCTTCGGTTCGGCCGGAACCCCCGTCACGAGCGTCGTGGGCGGCACCTCGGTGCCCTCGGTCACGACCGCTCCGGCCCCGACGACGGCCCCTTCGCCGACCCGGGCGCCGTCGAGGACGACCGCGTTCATGCCGACGAGCGCGCCCTCGGCGACCGTCGCGTCGTGGACGATGGCGCTGTGTCCGACCGTCGCGTCGGGTTCGAGCGCGGCCGCCTCGTGGAGCACGGCGTTGTCCTGGACGTTCGCCCGCGTTCCCACGACGATGCGACCGCTGTCTCCCCGGAGCGTCGCGTTCGGCCAGACGCTGGCGTCGTCCGCCACGACGACGTCGCCGATGACGACCGCCGCCTCGTCGACGTAGGCGGAGTCCGCGATTTCCGGAGTCGTACCGTCGAACGACCGTATCACGTCTCGGTACTGGCAGGGGAACCGCCTTGAATCTGTCTCCGCTCGTCGACTCACCGTCGTAGTGCGGTTTCGGTTTCGCCGCGAGAGATTTCGACGCGGCAGTCGTCGAAGAGGACCGCGAATTCGGCCGACCCGGACGTCCACCCGCTTTCGGACTCGCTCCTCCGTGACGTCGTCCGTGACGTTCGGAGCGCCGAGCGAAGCGAGGCACGAGACTATCCCGCTGAAGCGTTCGCTGAACGTGAGCGTGCAGGGTTTCGAGAACGAGTTAGCAGGGAGCGAACGAGATGGTAGTTGCGTCGTCTAACAGTGTCGAGAACCTCAACCGTCCCTTCGACCCAAATCACTTACATTCACAGTCTCGAAATCGCGGCCATGGAGAAAGTCGCCGTCGAGGAGGTCGACAACGAGCGCAACCCGATGAAGATCCACAGCGTCCGGAAACCCGTCTCGCGGGCGCTCGGCACCGACGACTTCGCGATGAACTACTTCAGTTGGAGGCGGGCGAGTCATTCTCGGGCGGCCTGCACACCCACCACGACTAGGAGGAGGTGTTCTACGTCGAGGAGGGCACTGCGACGTTCGAGGTCGGCCTCGACCGCGAGACGGTGACGGTCGAATCTGGCGGGTTAATCCGGTTCCCGCCGGGCGAGTTCCAGAAGGGGTACAACGACGCCGAGGAAACCGTCGTCGGATGGGCGCTCGGCGCTCCGGGCGCGAGCCACGATTGGGACGAACTCCAGTCGCGAGCCTACTGCCCCGACTGCGAGGCCGAGACGACCCAGGACGTCGCGATGGGAGACGGCAGGTTCGAACTCACCTGCACCGACTGTGGGACGACCCAGGGCTGAGTCGCAGACGTAAACGAGACGCCTTCCCAGCCGATTCGCTCACTCGCTTCGCTCCCGAAGACGCCGGTTCGCGCCTACACCCGAGGACGAAGTGTCGAAATGCACCTCGGACGTGGCGCGCTCAGTGGCGGTACGGTTTCATCGGGTTCGTGGCGTAGAAGCGGAGTCCGGACCCGAACAGAGACGTTCACCGACTCCGGGATTCACTCCTCCGTGACGGCGTCGTCCTTCGCGTTCGGTGCGCCGACCACCAGCACGGTCCCGGCTTCCTTCGCCTCCAGTTGGCGCCACGATTCGGGCGGAACGACCACGACGTCCCCCGCGTCGAGGTCGAAGGTATCCCGGTCGCCCGCCTCGGACTCGACGGTCATCGAGAACTCGCCGTCGACGACGTAGTAGAGTTCCTCCTGTTCGCGCTGGCGGTGTCGGTTGTTGGATTCGCCCGCCTCGAACTCCCAGACGCTCGGGCGCATCTTCTCCGGGCGGAGTTCGTAGCCCACCGCCTTGAGTCGGGGTTCGACGTCCTCGACCTCGCGCGTTTCGAGGTCCGAGAGGCTGGTCTTCTCGTACATCACTCGGCCCCCTCTTCGGGCGACAGCAGCGTCGAGACGCGGGCGTTCTCCTTGATGCGAAGACCTCCGGCGGCGACCGAGAGCGGCACCCGCCGCAGTTCCTGCACCTCCAGCGTGGGGTGGAACGCGCCGCGCTCGCGGAGTTCGTCGCGGGTCTGGACCGTCAGCCGTCGGTCGGTCGCGAACGACTCGTTGTACTCTAAGAGGTACTGGCCGCCGTCGAGGTGCCACCATCGGTAGTCGTCGTCCTCGTCGCGCCACTCCTTGTCGTGGGGTTCGAGCCTCGCGTCTTCGAGTTCGCCGCCGCCGAAGTCGACCCGGCCGGGTTCCGCGATCTCGTAGATTTCGGCCGCCGTCAGGTCGAGGCCGCGCTCGGTCACCTGGGTTTCCTCGTGGAGCAGGCCCTCCACGAACGTCGTGAGTTCGCTGGGTCGCATGGTCCGTGCGGGCTACGAGCGCCACGTCCAAAAGTGTCGTCGCGAACGCGCCCTTCGTCGGCGGCGAGGACCGCCGCGCGGCGGTCCTCGCCGCCGGCCCCCACCGCCGGCCGATTCGGGGGCCGGCCCCGAACGTCTACTGGGTCTGGCTGTACTGCTCGACCCACTCCTGGAGGGTGATGCCCATCGCCGACTGCGTGATGGCGTTCGAAGACGCCGAGTTCGCGCTCTTGACCAGTTCGGCCTCCAGCGTGCGCTCGGGGACCTCGCCGAGGAAGTGCGGAATCGCGCGCTGGACCGCGAGCGGACAGCCGACCTCGTGGGCCAGCGCGTACCCCGACAGCGAGTGGGGAATCGTCTCGGCGGCGTAGGTCGGGTCCGGTTCGAGCAGTTTCTCGTCGTCGACGTGGTCGACGTACTCGTAGCACTTGCCCACGTCGTGGAGCAGGCAGGCCGCCAGTATCACGTCCTCGTCGGGGTCGGCGCCGTGGAACTCCCGCTGTTCCTCCGCGGATTTCGCCGCGATTCGGGTCACCCCGCGAACGTGCTCGACGTTGCTCACGTCGTGGATGTTCCAGGCGTAGGGAACGTCGTGGACGTCCCGCCAACCGCCGCGTTCGAGCGCCAGCACCCACGCCTCGACGATCCGCTCGCGGAGCGACTCGCTCTCGACGTCCTCGATCTCGGGAAACGCCTCGCGCACCTGGGTTTCGTAGTCGGGCCGGTCGCCAGTCATGGGTCGAACGTCTCGGCCGCGGCACGTAATGGTTCGCGTTTCGGGGGTCGTTCGCGGTCCGAGCGGTCGCGTCTCCGAACGTGGTCGGTGGGCGAGTGAACGGTGGCGAGGTTTTGACGAGGCGCGCCGGGGCCGACCGCAGCGTTCCGACTCCGTTCGTTCGGCCACTCCACGGGGACGAAACGGACCGGACGACCGAATAACGAGACGGACGACAGAACAGCTATATCGTCAAAAGTCCTACAATCAGTATGGTTTCCCGACGAACGTGGGCGCGAATCGTCTTCTTAGGCGAGATTCTGGCGCTTCCGTTCCAACTGTCCCGTTGCGACGTACCACCGACGAAGACGGCGAACCGGTTCCGCTCTCCCCGCGGTGGCTGGTCGCGGGGATGGGACTGCAGGTCGCCTACACCTGGGCGTACGACCGCGACATCGGCGACATCCGAACGAAGCGCTTGCGCAGCGTGATAATCGCCGTGTTGTGGGGAATCGTCAGCCTTCGAGTGTTCCCGCGATCTGAAAGCGTGAGTCGCAACCTCTCGATCGGCGGGAGTTTCGGGGAAGTCGCCTACCGTCTCTGGTACGGGGTACTCCGCCCGCTTCCCGGCGACGACGACTGAGACGCCCCGGCACTCACTCGCCGGTTCCCGCGCTTCTCACTCGCTCGTCTCGTCTTTCACCAGTCGCTCCCGACCGATGAACCGCGGACGCTCGTCGATGGCCAGGAAGTTGTTCACGTCCTCGCGGGCCTCCTTCGCTTTGCCCTTCTCGGGGTCGTAGTCCCGACTCCCCTCGCTTCCCAGCGCGTCGTACAGTTTATCGAGGTCCTCGAAGTAGAGTTCGGCGATACCGTCGAACTCGGCGTTCTCGGGGTCGGTGGGGAGGACCGTGGCGTACCGGACCACGCCCTCTATCTCCCGGGCGATGGGGGTGTGGTTGTTCTGCCAGTAGTCGACGAACTCCTCGTGGCTCATCCCGTCCTGACGGACGAGGAACGCCGAGTGCTTGTAGAGGCCGTCGGTGTCGCCGTCGACCTCGTCCTTCTGGATGACCTCCTCACCGATGAACCGCGGGCGGCGGTCGATGTCGAGGAAGTTGTTCACGTCCTCGCGGGCCTCCTTCGCCTTCCCCTTCTCGGGGTCGTAGTCCCGACTTCCCTCGCTCCCCAGCGCGTCGTGGAGCGCGTCGAGGTCCTCGAAGTAGAGTTCGGCGAGGCCGTCGAACTCGGCGTTCTCGGGGTCGGTCGGCAGGACGGTCTGATAGCGCACGACGCCCTCTATCTCCCTGGCGATTGGGGTGTGTTCGTTCTGCCAGTGGTCCACGAACTCCTCGTGGGACATCCCTTCTTGGCGGACGAGCAGGGCCACGTGCTTGTACATGGTACGTGTTGCGTCGAGCGGTACGTTCATAAAACGTCCGGAGGACCCGTCACCGGAGTGAACCGCTCGCCGACCGAAAACTTATGACGTTCCCCTCGGAAATCCAACCGTATTCCCTCCACCTACGGTAGACGCTCGCGGTCGCGACCGCTCGGCGTGACGATTCTGTGCGTCATCGGGTTCCTCGGCGCGACCGTCTCGCTGTTCGAGGCGCTCGGCGTGATGGGCGGCGGGCCGTTCGCCGGCGTCGGCCTGCTCATGCTCGCGCTGGTCGTCGCCAAGATACTCGTCCTCTACGGCCTCTGGACGCTCCAGTACTGGGGGTACAAGTGGGCGCTCGTCTCCTACGGCCTCAGCGCGTTCCTCAGCCTCGTCACGTTCAAACCCCTGGCGCTGATACTCGACGTGATACTCGTGGTGTACCTCCTGAGCGTCGCCGACCACTTCCGGTAACCCCAGTCCGGCCGAACGTCCCGGTCCGTCGCCCGCCGTCTTTCACCTACTTTCATTATCGCTCTCGAAGTAACCGAGTGCATGGGTTTCTATCAGCGCGACTTCATGGAAGGTACCCGCGGGACGATGGGCGTCGACTGGGAGGAGCGCATCGACTTCCAGCGGATGCGCGCCGAGCGCAAGGAACGCGCCGTCGAACGGATGCGCGAGGCCGGCCTCGGCAGCATGCTCCTGATAAACGACCCGAACGTCAGGTACGTGACCGGCCTCGCCATGACCGGCGGGAGCGGCGCCGACCACTACACCCTCCTCACGGAGGACGGCGACGTGGTCCACTGGGACACCGCCGACCACGCGAGCAACCAGCGGTTCAACTGTCCGTGGCTCGACGACATTCGGTACGCCGCGCCGGGCCTGGGCAACGTCCCCCGCGCTTCCGGGCGAGATTCGGCCCGCGATTGGCTCAAGGGCAAGATGGCCGACCTGATCGTCGAAGCGATGGACGAGTACGGCGTGAAGAAGGAGCCGATGGGCATCGACGTGGGCAATCAGGCCCTGATTTCGAAGTTCGAGGACCGGGACGTCGACGTCCGTCCCGGCGAGTGCGCGCAGGTGATGGAGGACGCCCGGAAGGTCAAGACCCGCGACGAGATCGAGTGCCTGCGGATGGTTGCGGCGCTCTGCGAGGCCGGCTTCCAGCGCATCACCGAAACCGCCAAGCCCGGCATGCGCGAGTCGGAGGTCTGGGGCGAGGCGACCAAGGAACTCTGGCGTCTCGGCGCGATGGTCCAGGGCGGCTACGTCACCTCGGGGCCGAACACCTGGCCCAAACACCAGGCCAACACGACCGACCGCGTCATCCGGCCCGGCGACCTGGTCTACGCCGACTTCTACAACATCGGGTTCATGGGCTACCGGTCGTGTTACTACCGCACCTTCAGCGTCGGCGAACCCACCGCGGCCCAGCGGGAGGCCTACGAGAAGGCCCGCGACGACCTCTACGACGTGCTCGAACGCATCGAACCCGGCGCGACCACCGACGACATCTGCGAGGGGTTCCCCGACGAGGAGGGCGAGCACATGGACTGGTACGGCGCCGAGGACTTCTGGGAGATGACGACGAACCACTGGGCCCACGGACTGGGCCTCCAACTGTACGAAGTGCCGCTCATCTGGCGGGGCATCTCGCCCGACCACCCCATCGAGATCGAGGAGGGGATGACGATGGCCGTCGAGACGATGCGACCGGCCGACCGCCAGGGGGTCCGGGTCGAGGAGATGGTCGTCGTCCGCGAGAACGGCGTCGAGATACTGAGCCAGTGGCCCGTCGAGGAGATCACGACCATCGAGCACTGACGGCGCTGTCGGCCCCGGTGGGCCGTCTGACGTCGGCGATACCTCGCGGCGAAAAAGGGGTTCTTGCCCGGGCAACCGCGCGGAAACGAAAGCCGCCCAAACTGTCAGAAGACGGCCGAAAAGACTAATCGAAGCTCTATAGCAGAACGTCGGGAGAGATGGGGGAAGACGGCCGGCGAACGCCTGCGCCTTATTTCGAGCAGTTGGAGGAGCAGGTCAAGACTGCGCTGCTCGGGGGGTTCCTCTGGTACTACGGGACCGTCACGGTCGTCCCGTTGATCTTCGTCTGGGGGTACCTGATCGGCGTTCTCCGTCGTTCGACGCGAGCGGAGAAGGGGTACCCGTCGTTCTCGGAGTGGCGTGTGATGTTCTGGGACGGAGTGAAGGCGTACGGCATTTGGTCGGTGTACCTCTCTATTCCGATAATAAGCATCACGCTCGAAGAGCGGGGAACGGTAGAAAGCGGGAAGATCATGGCCGCGTTCTTGGTGCTGCTCGCGGGTGGAGGTATACTGGCGATTCTGGTCCCGTACGGAGGTGAAGCGCTGGGCATCATCGGTCAGAAACGCGACGAAATTCCGGGACCCATTTTCGACCAAATCGCAGTTCAGTGGGACCGCTTCCTGTTACTGTTGTTGGTCTGGTACGTCACTCCGGCGGCGTTGATGAAACTGTCCACCCGTAGTAACTTCTTCGACGGTTTCGACTTCACCTCGCTCCGTACCATCCTCACGGACAGACGGTACGTACTCGCGTGGCCGTTCTTTCTCCTCAGTTGGCTAGTCGGATACCTGTTCCTTCCGCTGACGGCGAACACCCTCTCGAATGCCGTCTGGAGTACGGGCCGAAGATACGGGTTTCTCGGACTGGGCAACGTGTTTGCCGAAGCTATCGTCACCATCTTCTCTATCTTCTCGTTCTGCTTCCTGGTCGCATCTTTCACCATAATCGGACGAGTGTGGGCCACCATCCAGACCGAAAGCGAGTCCGACGCGGTCGGAGACGAAGGATGAGCCGACGGCTGATTTCGGAGTCTGCCGAGTTTTCTGCGAAAGCGAGAACGCTACTCCTCGGCGGATTTCTCGTCACGACCGGGAACGTCCTCTTCGTCTTCTTCGTCGTCGGATACCTGGTCAAGGTCGTAGAGGTGAACGCGAATCGCCGAACGTCCGTCCCCGAAATCGGGGGGTTGAAAGAGTTGACAGTCGACGGACTCGCGGGCCTCGCGATATGGACGACGTGTCACCTACCGGCGTTGCTCACCCTGTTTTACATGGGTGAAGTGTTCTTCATCACGACTGACGGCTTCCGAGAGTCGGCTTCGGACAGTTACCTCGTTTCGCTGTTCGACCTCTTCGGAATCGACGCGCTTTCGGAGGATTACTTCACCGCTCTCGTGGACTGGTTGGGAATCGGAATCGGCGGAGCGGGCGGTGTCTCCCGGGACCTCCTCCGAATCCTGCAGGACGTCGCCGTCGCAACGAACACGGTTCCGTCCGCGTACCTAGCCGGCGACCCACACGGCATCGAAGGGGGACTGCGGTTGGCGTACGTCGCTTCGCTACTGTTCGGACTGTATCTCACGCCCGCGATGATGGCTTACTACGCCGACCGCGGGACCGCAGTCTCTACGGAGGGGATACGGCGCGTATCGCGGTTCGTCTTCAGTTACCGCTACGTCAAGAATTGGCTCGTCGCGTCGGCCCTCTGGACCACGAGCGGTTTTCTCTTCGTACTGTGGAACGCCTGGCGGACGAACCCGCGTTTAGTCCGCAGGCCGGAGTGGACCATCGAACGAGTAGGGTTTCTTCCCGTGGTCCGGGTTCCGACTCAACTGGGGATGGTCAGCACCCTGTTCTTGCTGTCGGCAGGGATACTTTCGTTCGCTTTCCTCGTCATCGGTTACTCGCTTGTAGGAACTGCGTGGGGCGACAGTCAAACCGAACGCCGGTCGTGAGAGCCGATTCTCGGACGTCCGTACTTCGTCACCGTCGGCGAGTTTCCCGCTCCGCCGACTCATACCTTATAAAGCATTAAGGCCCGGCCGGCCGACGTTCCGGTATGGAAATCGGGACGGGCCTGTTCACCTGTCAGCGACGACCCGACGACGACCGCTCGATGGCCGAACTCTACGACGAGATGTTGGCCCTCGGGCGGGCCATCGACGAGTCGGGACTGGCTAGCGCGTGGGTCTCCGAGCATCACTTCGCCGAGGACGGCTACCTCTCGGCGACGATGCCGGCGCTCGGGGCGCTGGCGGCCGAAACCGAGAACGTCGAACTCGGCACCTGCATCGCGCTCGCGCCGCTGTACGACGGGGTGCGACTCGCCGAGGACGCCGCGACGGTCGACCTCCTCTCGGACGGGAGACTCACGCTCGGCCTCGCCATCGGCTCGAACCCCGAGGAGTTCGAGCAGTTCGGCGTCCCCCGGGAGGAACGCGTCGAGCGACTGGCCGACACCACCGACCTGCTCCGGGCGGCGTGGTCGCCCGGCCCGCTCGACTACGACGCCGAGTTCCACGACGTCTCGCCCGACGCGACGGTGACCCCCAAGCCCGACTCGGAGATTCCCGTCATGTACGGCGGGTCGGCCAAACCCGCGGTCCGCCGGGCCGCCCGGGTCGCCGACGCGTGGTGTGCGCCCTCCGCGCTCTCGGTCGAGGGCGTCCGAAAGCGCGTCGAGGACATCCGGAACGTCCGCGCGGAGGAAGGGTTGCGCGTGGACGCCGACGAGGCCGGCGACGCGGACGACGACTTCCAGATTTACGTGCTCCAGCACGGCTTCGTCGGCGACTCCGAGGAGGACGCCTGGGAGGCGATGAAGGAGGGCTACCTCTACATCCAGCGGCGCTACGCCGAGATATTCTCGGGCGAGGAAGTCGAGGAGTTGCCCGACGAGCGCGTGCGAGAACTGAAAGACCAGGCCATCTACGGCACGCCCGAGCAGGTAATCGACGGACTGGAGGAGTACCGTGAGGCGTTGGGCGACGATATCCACTTCGTCTTCCGGACCTACCACCCCGGCATCGGCACCGACGCGATGGTCGAGTGCGTCGAGCGACTGGGCGAGGACGTCGTGCCGCACTTCGAGTGAGCGACGTTCCTCGCTCGTCCGTCGTCGGCGGTACATCTTCGCCCTGAAGCCGACCGCGTTCACACCGACAGAGAACCTTCCTGCCGTCCGATTCGGACTTCTTGTAAGGTAGACCTACCGTCACATTCGAGCCGATGATTTATTATGCAGTATTCCGCCTTACCGGTATGGGTCACGAAACCACGTGCCGCGGTAACGATGGACGGACGAACACGATCGGATCGCGGCGGACCTTCCTTCGCCTCGCGGGGGCGGTCGGAGTCGGCGGACTCGCCGGATGCGTCGGTGGGTCCGGAACCGCGCAGGACATCGGGACGGTGAACTACGGCGTCCTCAGCCCGATGACCGGCCCGTACGGCGGCCTCGCCCAGGGCCAGCGCCAGGGGGCGAAGCTCGCGGTGAAGCACGTCAACCAGAGCGACCAGTTCGGCTTCCAGGTGAAGGCCGTCTACGACGACACCGAGGCCAAACCGGCGGTCGGGACCCGGAAGGCCCAGAAAGTCGTCGACCAGAACGACGTCCAGTACATCATGGGCGCCATCTCGAGTTCGACCGCGCTGGCGCTCAACTCCTTCGCCGCCAAGGAGGAGGTCATCTACAACCCCGGCGCGGCCGCCCTGCCCATCACCGGCGAGAAGTGCAACGAGTACGTCTTCCGGGCCGAAACCAACACCGCCCAGGTCGCGGAGGGCGTCGCGCCGTGGACGGTGAACAACCTCGGGACGAAGGTGTGGTTCCACGTCGCCGACTACGCCTACGGCAACTCGGTGCTCAGGGAGTGGCGCTCGCGGATGAAGAAAGCCAACAGCAGTTTCACGGAGGCCGGCGTCTCGAAGTCGCAGTTCGGCGCGAGCAACTTCGGGTCGTACATCAGCCAGATATCGAACTCCGACGCCGAGGTCGCGGTGCTGGGCATGACCGGCGGCGACCTCATCAAGTTCGTCAAGCAGGCCGCCAACCAGGGGCTCAAGCAGAACGTGAAGCTGATGAGCCCGACGATGACGTTCCAGGTCGTCCGCGGGGCGCTCGGGCCGGCGGCCGTCGGCACCTACGGCGGCGTGCGGTACGTCCCGAAGATAGACACCGGCGACAACCAGGACTTCGTCTCGGCTTACAAGGAGGCGTACGGGTCGGAGCCCGACAACTTCGCCCGGGTCGCCTACGACTCCATCCGGATGACCGCCCACGGTATCAAGGAGGCCGGGTCGAACGACCCGGAGGAGGTCAAGGACGCGCTTCCGGGACTGCAAGTGCCGAGCCTGTTCGGCCAGAACCAGTTCCGGAAGTGCGACCACCAGGCGTTGAACCCCGTGTGGGCCGGAGAACTCGTCGAATCGAGTTCGGGGAAGATGGCGGACGTGAAGCTCCGTTCGAAGATAGAGGGCAAGAACGCCATCCCGCCCTGCGACAGCGTCAACTGCGACCTCTAACATGGTCGGCCTCACGGGGTTGTCAGAGCAGTTGCTGAACGGGTTGACCATCGGGATGGTGTACGTCCTGATAGCCGCCGGCCTCTCGGTCATCTTCGGCGTGATGGACGTCATCAACTTCGCCCACGGCGAACTGTTCGCGCTCGGGGCGTACTTCGCGTTCGCCGTCGCCGCGCCGTTCGGCGGGTTGGGCTTCTGGGTCGCGCTCCTCGTCGCGCCGCTGCTGGTGGCGGTCGTGGGCGCGGTCATCGAGCGGTTCACGCTCCGACCGCTGTACGACCGGAGCCCGCTCTACCACATCCTGCTGACGTTCGGGCTGGTGCTCATCGTAAACGACCTCATCACGCTGGTCTGGGGCAAACAGGCCAAGTCGTTCGCCGCGCCCGCGATACTCGACGGGCCGGTGGTCCTGTTCGGCGTGACGAACTCGCTGTACAGCTACTTCATCATCGCCTTCGGGGCGGCGCTGGCGTTCGCCACCTGGTGGGCGCTGGAGAACACCCGGTTCGGCCTCGTGGTCCGGGCCGGCTCGGAGGACCGCGAGATGGTCCGGAACCTCGGCATCGACATCGACCGCTACTATACCCTCGTCTTCGCGGCGGGCGCGGCGCTGGCCGCGGCGGCGGGCGTGGTCCTCGGTGCCCACCAGAACGTCAACCCCGGGATGGGGAACTCGGTCATCATCCCGGCGTTCGTCATCGTCGTGCTCGGCGGCCTCGGTAGCTTCCGCGGCGCGGTGGTCGGCGGCCTCGGCGTCGGCGTCGTCCAGACGCTCGCGCGGACGTACGTCCCCTTCCTGGAGGGTCTGGTCGTCTTCCTGCTCATGATTCTCGTCCTGCTCGTCCGGCCCGAGGGGCTGTTCGGCGAGAGCGACGGCGGCGAGGACGAGGGCGAACTACTCACGGGGCGAGGCGGCGGTGTGCTCACCGACCGCCAGCGGTTCGGCCTCGGCGTCGCCGTGGTCGGATTGCTGGCGCTCGTCCCGCTCGGAACCGAGGTACTCTACTCGGAGTACGCCGTGACGCTGATGACCGACGTGCTCATCTGGGCGCTGTTCGCGCTCAGCCTCGACTTCGTGATGGGCTACGCCGGACTCGTCTCGCTCGGTCACGCGCTGTTCTACGGCACCGGCGCGTACGCCGCGGTGCTCGTGTTGCTCCACGTCACGACCTCGGCGTTCGTCGCGCTTGCGGCCGCCGTGGCGGTCTGCGCCGTCATCGCGTGGGTCATCGGCTACTTCTCCATCCGGGTTTCGGGCGTCTACTTCTCGATGATCACGCTGGCGTTCGCCCAGTTGTTCTACAACGCGGTCGTGAAGTTCGAGTGGACCGGCGGGAGCGACGGCCTGTTCGGCGCCGACGTCGTCTACGGTATCGGCGGCGTCGCCATGGAACTCGACGACATCGCCGAGCTAATACCGGTCGTCGGCGAGGACGCGCTGTTCTACTACTTCCTGCTGGTGGTCGTGGTCGGGTCGTATCTGCTGGCCCGCCGGATGATGCGGGCGCCGTTCGGGAGCGTGCTCCAGTCCATCCGGGAGAGCGAGCGCCGCACCGAGTTCATCGGCTACGACGTGACCGCCTACAAGCGCCGCGGCTTCGTCGTCAGCGGGGCGCTGGCGGGACTCGCCGGCGGCCTCTTCGGCATCCACAACGGCTACGTCGCGCGGTCGCTGCTCCACTGGACCAACTCGGGCGAGGTCATCGTGATGACGGTGCTCGGCGGGATGGGCACCCTCTACGGTCCGATGGTCGGTGCGGGCGTGTTCATCGGCTTCCAGGACGTGCTGTCGTCGTACACCGGCCACTGGCAGTTGGTGCTGGGAACCGTCTTCGTCGTCTTCGTGGTCGCGCTCCCGCGTGGACTGGTGTCGCTGCCAGAGAAGGTCTTCGAGGTCGCAGGTCGTCGGCCCCGACCCGGCGACTCGCGGAGCGACGAGACGCTGGCCGAGGAGGTGAACGAGTGATGGCGGCGAGCGACGAGGAGGCCGACGCGAACCCGGCCGATGGGAATGGTTCGGCGGCGGTCGCCGAACCGACCGCCGCCGACCCGGAGGACCCCGTCCTCCGGACCGAAGGCCTCACCAAGCGGTTCGGCAACTTCACCGCGCTCGACGGCGTCGACCTCGCCGTCGAGCGCGGGGAGTTCCGGAGCGTCATCGGCCCCAACGGCGCGGGCAAGACCACGCTGTTCAACTGCATCACCGGCGCGCTCGTCCCCTCGGCGGGCCGGGTGTTCTTCGAGGGCGAGGACGTGACCGACGTCGCGCCCCACGACCGGGTGCGACGGGGCATCGGCCGGTCGTTCCAGATAAGCACCGTCTTCGGCGGCCTGTCGGTCCGGGAGAACGTCAGGCTCGCGGCCCAGTCGGTCGCCGACGACGACATCCCGCTCGTCCGGCAGTTCCTCACGCCCACCCGGCGGTTCGAGTCGGTCGAGAGACGGACCGACGAGGTGCTCGCCGAAATCGGCCTCGACGACCGGGCCGACGAGTACGCCCACGCGCTGGCCCACGGCGACCGGCGGCGACTCGAACTCGGCCTCGTGCTGGCGACCGACCCCGACCTCGTGATGCTCGACGAACCGACAGCGGGGATGGGCAGCGAGGAAACCCAGCGCACGATGCGACTCATCGACGACGTGCTGGCCGGACGGACCCTGCTGCTCATCGAGCACGACATCGATCTCGTGATGAGCGTCTCGGACGCCATCACGGTGCTCAACCGCGGGGAGGTGCTGGCGACCGGGACGCCCGAGGCCATCGCCGACGACGACGCGGTCCAGCAGGCGTACCTCGGAGGTGTCCGAGAATGACGGGCGAGAACCGGCGGGGCTCGCGCCTCGACGCGGGGGCCTGCCCCGACGACCCGCTCCTCGACGTGACCGACCTCGTCTCGGGCTACGACGAGACGGAGGTGCTCCACGGCGTCTCGCTCTGCGTCGCCGAGGGCGAGATCGTCTCGCTCGTCGGGCGCAACGGCGCGGGCAAGACCACGACGCTGCGGTCGATTCTCGGGAGCGTCGAACCGACGGCCGGCAGGGTCGCCTTCCGCGGCGAGGACGTGACCCGGCTCTCGCCCGAAGAGACGGTCCGCAGGAACGTCGCGTTCGTCCCCGAGGAGCGCCGGGTGTTCCCCGGCTTGACGGTGCGCGAGAACCTCCGGGTGGGTCGGCTCGGCGGCGGCGAAACCGCCGAGCGCAGGTCCATCGATGAGGTGCTCGCGACCTTCGAGAACCTCGGCGAGCACCCCGACAGGCTCGCCGGCGCGCTCTCGGGCGGCGAACAGCAGATGCTCGCCATCGCGCGGGCGCTGGTCGGCGGGGCCGACCTGCTGATGCTCGACGAACCGACCGAGGGACTCGCGCCCTACGTCGTCCGGCGGGTCGAGGAACTGGTCGCCGACCTCAACGACGAGGGTATCTCGGTGCTGCTGGTCGAGCAGAACGTTCAGGTCGCGCTCGAACTCGCCGACCGCCACTACGTCCTCGACCGGGGTGAAATCGTCTACCACGGCACCTCGGAACAGCTCCGGGAAGACGAGGAGGTGATGGACCGCCACCTCGGCGTGACGACGTGACCGGACCCTCGACGCCGTCGAAGCGCATCGCTATCGCACTGCACACTTATCTATCCCCGGAACGTCAGTTCCCGCATGGCCATCGCGTGGCGACAACTGGTGACGCAGTTTCTGGTGATGATGCTGCTGTACTTCCTCATCGTCATCGTCCTCATCCAGTTGGGCATCGACAGCCTGGTTCTGCGGGTCGGGGTCGCGCTCCTGGTCGCGTTCGGCTATCCGGCGCTACTTCGTCGCATCGGGCGCGCGCCCCCGGCCTGGCAACGGGACTAGGAAACGGAGGGTACGAGAAGACGGTGCGAAACCACGTCTCGGGTCGAGAAGCCGTCACGCGGTCTTTCTCTTTAGTGGTAGCAACTTCAGGTTCTACCGACGTGCGACGCTAGCTAATCGTGATGCAAATGAGTGACCGCGACTTGGTTAGAAAGAATACGACCGCCAGGAACACGACTTGTCTAAGAGGAATACGGCCGCTACTTACACTCCACAAATGAGTGACCGCAGCCACGTGCCTCCCCAACCGACTCCCTCGTTCGCGCCTCTCCGAGGCGCTCTCTCGGTCGTCCCTCACGCGAACGCGGCGCGAGGCGCCGCGTTTCCGCGCGCCACGTCAAAAGCCAGTTTCGCGCACCTTCGATGGTACTTTCGGCGCGCGAAGGCGCACCCGGCAGGGTGCGACCGTGCGAGGGATGACTGAGCGACGAAGGCGCGAAGGAATCGGCTGGGGAGGCGTGTGGCGGTCGCGGTGCGGTTGCGGTTCTCATATGTAGAGTGTGCGGTCGCAGTCTAGGCGGTCGCAGTCAGAGCGGCCACGGTCGCAGTTGTGATTCCGGTTGCGTTCGGTCTCTCCTCCCTCAACGTTGAGTGTGAGTCGACAGCGCACAGCAACGACGTCCCACCCAAAATGAAGGAAGGCGCTACGACGAGAGCAACACCACAGCGCCGACCGCGAGCGCGATGCCGGCGAGGTCGCGGGCGTCGACGGGTTCGCCCAGGAGCGCGATGCCGATGCCGACCGCGACCACGAAGTAGAGGCCCGTGACGGTGGTCGGGAGCGCGGTCGACCCGCGCTGGAGCGCCGTGTAGTAGGCGATGGACCCGACGCCGGAGGCCAGGCCGCCGGCGACGGCGTAGCCGACGCCCGCGCCCGAGAGCGTCGGCGCGTACCCCTGCGCGAGGATGTATCCGACCGCGACCGAGACGCCCGCGACGTAGGAGACGTCCATCGCCACCTCGGGCGCGAGCGTCTCGGTGGCGAACTCCGCGAACACCGCCCAGACGCCCCACGACACCATGCCGACGCCGGCCAGCAGGAGCACGGTCCGGTTCACGTCCCGACCGTCGCCCGCGGCGGATTTACCGCCTTCGAATTCGACGGCGACCGCTCGGCGCCCCGCAGGGGCGTCAGGCCGAGCCTACGCCGCGACAGGCACCGCCGGACGGACCGGGCAGGCGCCCCGAGGCGTACGACAGTCGGCCCATAACAAACTCGCTTCCGGCCCGAAACGCGAACAGGTCATGAAAAGATACGTACACCTTCTGCTGGCGGCGCTCCTCGTCGGCGGGAGCGTCGCCGGAGCGGGCGCGTTCGCGGCCGCGGCCGCGAACGCGCCCGTCTCGACGGGGGAGGCCGCGGAGTCGAACGAGGCCACGAAGTCGAACGAAGTTACGGCGTCGAGCGAGGCCACCGAGCGAGAGGCGCTCCGCGAAATGCCGGCGGTGACGGACGCGGTCTCGCAGAACGTCACCGAGCGGTGGCGCCGGACCTACGGCGGGAGCGGCGACGACATCTTCGCCGACGTTGTGCGAACCGACGACGGCGGCTACCTGCTCGCGGGATGGAAGGGCGGCGACGACCGCGACAGCTGGGTCGTCAAGGTCGACGCCGAGGGCCACCGGCAGTGGGCGAAGACGTTCGGCGGGTCGGGCACCGACCGCTTCTACGGCGTGGCGAAGACCGACTCGGGCTACGTGCTGGCGGGCCGCACCGACCGCGAGGGAGGCGCGAAGGGCTGGATCCTCGAACTCGGCCCCGGCGGCGAGCGCCGGAGCGAGCGCACGCCCGGGCCGGGCGCGTTCTACGTGCTCGAAGCCGACGACTCGGGGTACGTGCTGGCGGGGTGGACCCGCGGCGACGGGACAGAGGGCTGGGCGATGAAACTCGACCGGAACGGCTCGCGGGCGTGGGCGCGAAGCTACGCGCCGCCCGAGGGCTACGACGCGGGCTACGTCCGCGACGTGGTCCCCGCGAACGACTCGGCGGGCTACTACCTCGCGGGCAAGATCGAGGGCGACAGCGACGACGCGTGGGCGCTGAAGGTCGGCGCGGACGGTGCGAAAGCGTGGAGCGCCACCGCCGGCGGCGCGAACAGGGACGACGTGTGGGCCGCCGCGCCCGCCGACTCCGGACTCGTCGTGGTCGGCGAAACCGAATCGAACAGCACCGGGCCGCGCGATGGCTGGCTGGTGAAGTTCGACGGCGACGGGACGAAGGCGTGGGAGCGCCGCCATGGCGGCGAGGGCGTCCAGTGGCTCGATTCGGCGATGCGGACCGACTCGGGCTACCTGTTCACCGGGAGTTCGACCGCCGGGCCGGTCGGCGGCGCCGACGGCTACCTGCTCGCGACCGACGCCGAGGGCAACGCCCGGGCGTCGACCTACGTCGGCACCGACTCGTGGGACAAGCCGTGGCCCCACGTTCGCGCCCACGACGGCGGCTACGTGCTCGCCGGCCAGACCTCCGGCGACGGCGCGGCGGGCAAGGACGGCTGGCTGGTCCGGGTCGGACCATTCGTGTCGGCGAACGGGAGCGGAACCGCGGGCGCCGAAACGACGAGCGGGACGACCGCAAACGCCCTCGACGGAGACACCGAAACCGCGACCGCCAGCGGCGGCACCGCGGGCGGCGTGCCCGGATTCGGCGTCGCGGCCGCGCTGGTCGCGCTCCTGGCGGCCGCGCTGGTCGGCGGCCGACGAATCGGGCGACGGTGAAACCGCGGAAGCGGAACGGGACGAGAGGAGCGGGGCGACCGAAGCGCAGAGAGACGACCGAAGTTCGCCGGAATACGCAAGGTTACGCCGAACTACGCCGGGCTACACCGAACTACGCCGGATTGACGTCCTCCTCCCGGAGGAGTCGCCGGATGTGCCCGACGGAGTAGGAGACGCCGAATTCGCGCTTGACGTAGTGCCGGACGAGTTCGGGCGTCCACTCGGCCGCGTCGTAGCCGTACGCCCGGGGGTCGTCGGCGACCGCGTCGAACAGTTCGCGTCGTTGCTCGCGGTCGAGTTCCGACGGTCGGCCCGGTCGCTCGTCGTCCTCGACGGCGGCGTCGAGCGGTTTCTCGTCGAGGCGGTCGAGCCAGTAGTAGAGCGTCGACTTCGGGATGCCGTAGCGGTCGGCCAGCGTCGTGACGGCCACGCCGTCCTTGTACGCGAGCGCGACCATCAGGCGCTTTGCAGCCTTCGGGCTCTCGGCCGCGGCGAGTTTCTCCCGCAGGGTCTCGCTCGAGACGCCTTCAAGCTTGTCCATCGATTGTAATTTTCACTTGGCGGAGTTATAATTGTGTCCGTTCGCGGCCGGCCGAGGCGAGTCGTTCGAGTCGGGCGAATCGACGCGTCATCACCGGGATTTACCGATAGGGGGTACGTAGCCCGGGACGATGAAGATCGTGGACTACGAACTGTTCGAGGTGCCCCCGCGCTGGCTCTTCCTGCGCGTCGAAACCGACGACGGCCTCGTCGGCTGGGGCGAACCGGTCGTCGAGGGTCGGGCACACACCGTCCGGGCGGCCGTCGAGGAACTGATGGACAACTACCTGCTCAGCGAGGACCCGCTCCGCATCGAGGACCACTGGCAGACGATGTACCGCGGGGGGTTCTACCGGGGCGGTCCTGTGCTGATGTCGGCCATCGCGGGCATCGACCAGGCGCTCTGGGACATCAAGGGCAAGCACTTCGGCGCGCCGGTCTACGAACTGCTCGGCGGCCGCGCCCGGGACCGCGTGCGGGTCTACCAGTGGATCGGCGGTGACCGACCCGCCGACGTGGGCGCGGCCGCCCGCGAGAAGGTCGACGCCGGCTTCACCGCGCTGAAGATGAACGCCACGCCCGAGATGGAGCGAGTCGATTCGCCGGCCGCGGTCGCCGAGGCCGAGGCGCGAATCGCGGAGGTCCGCGAGGCGGTCGGCGACCGGGTCGACATCGGCGTCGACTTCCACGGCCGGGTCGCGAAGTCGATGGCCAAGCGCCTCGCGGCGGCGCTCGAACCATACGAGCCGTTCTTCGTCGAGGAGCCGGTGTTGCCGGAACACAACGACGCCCTTCCCGAGATCGCCGCCCACACGACGACGCCCATCGCGACTGGCGAGCGGATGTACTCGCGGTGGGACTTCAAGGAGGTGTTCGAGTCGGGCGCGGTCGACGTCATCCAACCCGATCTGAGCCACGCCGGCGGCATCACCGAGGTCAAGAAGATCGCCAGCATGGCCGAGGCCTACGACGTGGCGCTCGCGCCCCACTGCCCGCTCGGCCCTATCGCGCTGGCCTCCTGCGTGCAAGTCGACGCCTGCACACCCAATGCGCTCATCCAGGAGCAGAGCCTCGACATCCACTACAACGAGGGTAGCGATGTCCTCGACTACCTCGCCGACCCCGCCGTCTTCGAGTACGAGGAGGGGTACGTCGAACTCCCGGACGGGCCGGGGCTGGGCATCGAAATCGACGAGGACGTCGTCCGCGAGCGCGCGGGCGAGGTGAACTGGCACAACCCCGTCTGGCGCCACGCCGACGGAAGCGTCGCGGAGTGGTGAGATGCCCGACGACCCGCTGGCGGCGTTCCCAGACGTGACCGACGAGGACGACCGCGCGCTGGTGGCGCGCCACCAGCGCGCGGTCCAGGACTTCGAGGGACTGTCGGTCGACGGTCTGGTCTACGAGTACCGGACGAGGTTCCACCAGGACCCGCAGGTGGCCCGGGACGAGACGGCCTACTACCTCTCGGTTCGGGACCACGTCTGGGACGAGTTCGGCGACCGGATGGACCTCTCGGAGGCGGAACTGACGAGGTTGAAGGCCGCCCACGCCGCCCAGTTCGAGGCGAGCGTCGGCGAACCGGCTGACGACGCCGCGATGATTCTGACGCGGGAGTGACGGGCGCTCCGGGTTCGTCGACTCCGGGGTGCCACCACAGTAACGGCGGTCGCGGTCGTACCGCGTCCGATGCGACACGAGATTTCGTACCGACCGACCTTCGCGCAGTTGAAGGTCGCGCTCGACCGCGGGGAAGCGATTCGAGCCGAATCCGGCGCCATGCTCGGCCACACCGCCGGCATCGACCTCGAGACGGGGACTGGCGGCGGCCTGCTGGGGTCGCTCAAACGCACCGTGCTGGGCGGCGAGTCGTTCTTCGTCAACACCTTCGCGGCCAGGGAGCCGGGGTCGGTGACGTTCGCGCCCCGACTCCCCGGCGACGTCGTCGAGCGCGAACTGGGCCAGGAGTCGGTGTTCGTTCAGTCGAGTTCGTTCCTCGCGGGGACGCCCGGCGTCGAACTCGACACGAAGTTCGGCGGCTTCCGGAGTTTCTTCGCGGGCGAGGGGCTGTTCCTACTCAGGCTGACCGGCCCCGGCACCGCGTTCCTCTCAAGTTTCGGCGCCATCGACCGGATTCCGCTGGCCGCAGGCGACCGGTACACCGTCGACACCGGCCACGTCGTCGCGTTCGACGCCTCGGTCGACTACTCGGTCCGGCAGGTCGGCGGGCTGAAGTCGACGCTGTTGAGCGGCGAGGGACTGGTCGTGGAGTTCGAGGGGCCGGGCGCCATCTGGACCCAGTCGCGGAGCCCCGACGCGTTCCTCGACTGGATCGCCTCGAACGTCTCGTCGGGCGGGGCGGTCGTTCCGGTCGGCGACGTGGGGCCGGACTCGCAATCCGGAAGCGGGGAACCTGCGGCCGGACGCGGTGGACGGGGGTCCGGAACCGGACGCGGCGGGGCGAACGCCGCGAAGTCGGCGGGCGGTCCGACGAAGCGTCGGGGGTCGACGTTCGCGGTGACGCGGCCTGGGTCGAGAGGCGGTCGGTCCGGCGGTAGCGGTCGAGGGGACGGAGGTCGCGGAAGCGGAGGTAGTCGGGGAGCCGCCGGCGGTCGCAAGGGCGCCAGTCCGGACGGTGGTGGGAGTCCGAGACGGAGTAGTCGAAGCACCGGCGGTAGCCGCGGCGGAGGCGGCGGTTCGAGTTCGTCTCGTCGCTCCGGCGGAAAGCGGCCCTGAGCGTGGCGGGCAGTGAGCGATTCCGAATAGCGTGTGTTCGGGCCGACCGGCGTCGGATAGCCCGACGCCGGTCGGCCCGAGCGCGCGGCGGGACGAAGGAGTGAAACCCCGGGCCGCGGAGGTGCGAGTGTACTCTCGTCTGTAACTCCGCGAAGATGCTCACGAGGACATCCCGTCTCGTGCACGCAAACACCGTCTTTTACGTCACGCCGCTCCGGAGAGTTACAGACGAGAGTATATGAACCGATTCGACGACTCCGCGGTGCTGGTCACCGGGTCGACCAGGGGCATCGGCGAGGGTATCGCGAAACGATTCGCCCGCGAAGGGGCGTCGGTCGTGGTCACCGGCCGCACCGAGGAAGACGGCGAGGCGACCGCCGCCGAAATCCGGGACGACGGCGGCGACGCGACGTTCGTCAGGGCCGACATGCGCGACCCCGACGACATCGCGGCACTCGTCGACGCCACCGCCGAGGAGTACGGCCGACTCGACGTGCTGGTGAACAACGCCGGGGTGGAGACGAACACCTCGGTGACCGAGGCGACTCTCGACGACTGGAACCTCGTGGTCGAAACCGACTTCCGGGCCTACTGGCTCGCGGCGAAGCGCGCGGTCGCGCACATGGACGAGGGAGCCATCGTCAACGTCTCCTCGAACCACGCTCTCCTGACGATGCCCGAGATGTTCCCCTACAACGCCGTGAAGGCCGGTATCGACGGGATGACTCGCGCGATGGCGCTCGACCTGGGTCCCGACATCCGGGTGAATACCGTCAACCCAGGCTGGGTCGCCATCGACCGCACCGAGAGCGACCTGACCGACGAGGAGCGCGCCGAACTCGAGTCGGTCCACCCCGTCGGCCGCCTCGGGGACCCCGAGGACGTGGCCGGGGCCGTCGCGTTCCTCGCGAGCGACGACGCCGGCTACGTCACCGGGACGAACCTGCTGGTCGACGGCGGCCGCACGGCGGTCTTGCAGGACGACACGCTCCCGGACTATCGACGGGAGCGACGCTGACCCCGGGCGAACGCGAATCGAGGCTGGGCGAGACGGATCGCCGAACCTCCAAATCGTCCGACGGGAAATCGGTCGTTTCCGAGGTCGGTCGCCCGGGAGCCGCCGAACGACGGCGTTGACGGCGTCTGAGAGGGGCTCGGTCGACCTCGAATCGTGAATTATTTATTTCATAACTCCGACTCACGCGTAAACCGATCGCGGAAAACGGTTCGAGAGAAACCATGCACGACGACGCAACACTCACGGAGCGAGTGCCGGAGTTCGACCGAGACGGCCGAGCGGCGTACCGAGTCGAGACGACCGACGACCTCGACCTGACGGCGGCCATCGTCGCCGCCGTCTCGGAGATCAGCGACTGCGACCCGGTCGGAGAGGGCCCAACGCTCTACGACGCCGTCGACCCCGACGCGCTCGACAAGTTGTTCGCCGACCGTCACGACGGTGCGCCCCGCACCGGCGGGCGAGTCGTCTTCGACGTCCAGGGCTGTCGCGTCGAGGTTCACGCCGACGGCTGTCACCTCGTCTACGGACCCGAGCGGACCCCCTCGACGACGACTTCGCCCATGGGACTGCCGTAAGCGCCCCGGCGCTCCCGCGGACGGCCGGCGTGCCGGTCGAACCCTCCCGCCGGGAGATTCCCCGGCGGTGTGTCGTCACTCGCGGATGACCGGTCAGAACGCGGATGCGGAAAGATGATGTGACCGCGGCCGATGACTCGGTCAAGGAGCGATTACCGAATGGCCGTCGAGAACAACGTCACGTTCTGGGAGATGTTCCGCGAACTGCCGGTCCGGACCGCGTTAGCGAGTTTCTTCCCCGTCTTCATCGGTGCGGCACAGTTGGTGAACGGTTACGTCCACGGCGTCCCCGTGACCCGGACGGGGATGTTTGCGGTGGTGATGGCGGCCGCGGCGGTGCTGGCGACCCAGTACCACCTCGTCGAGTTCCGACGAGTGAAACTCCAGCGGGACCTCGGCCTCGGGCCGTTCGACGACTGAGACGGATTTTCGGTCAGTCGTAGCGCTCGAACCACTCCGATAGCTGTTCGAGGCGGTGAATCGCGCGGTCGGGGTCGCCGATAGCGTGGTGTTCGTCGGGGTAGACCACCAGTCTCGCCGGGACGCCTCGTTTCTTGACGCTGACGTACAACTGCTCAGACTGGGAGGGCGGACACCGCCAGTCCTCGCCGCCCGCGGTCACGAGCAGCGGCGTCTCGACGTCGCCCACGTCGGTGATGCTGGAGGAGGCGTCGTACGCCTCGGGGTTCTCCCACGGCACGCCGTAGTCGTTGTCCCACCAGACGTGACAGTCGTCGGTGCCGTACGCCGAGCGGAAGTCGTAGACGCCGTGTTCGGCCGCGGCCGCCGCGAAGCGGTCGGTTTCGGCCACGAGGTAACCGGTGGTGATGCCGCCGTAGGAGAAACCGGTGGCGTAACAGCGGTCGCCGTCGGCCCACCCGCGGTCGACCAGTTCCTCGACGCCCGCGAGCACGTCGGCGGTTTCTCGGGGTCCCCACTCGCCGCGAATTTGCTCGCTGAACGTCCGGCCGTACGACGAACTCCCGCGGTAGTTGGGCCGGAGGACGACGTAGCCCTGCCCGGCGAAGTAGGCGTACTCGAACTTGAACTCGGGCGCGTCGTAGGCGACCGGGCCGCCGTGGATGGACGCGACCAGCGGTCTGGGGTCGTCCTCGTCGGGGTCGAACTCCGGCGGCAGGTACGCGAGGGCTTCTATCTCCTCGCCGTCGGACTCGTACGTGATTCGCCGACACTCGGGCAGGGCGCGGTCGGCGAGGAGGTCGGCGTTGAGTTCGGTGAGTCGGGTCGGCTCCGAGTGGTTCTCGCCATCTTCCGATTCCTCACCGCCGAGCGCGTCGACCGCGACCGCGTAGGCGTCGACTCCCTCGCGAGGGTCCGAGAGGAGCGCGACCGCAGTCCCGCCGGCGGCGTCGAAGCCGACGACGGTCCGGTCGCGGCCCTGGGCCTCGAAGACGCGCTCGGGGTTGCCGTCTTCGTGGAATCGAACGAGGCGAGTCAGCCCCTCGTCGCCGACGGGCGCGAGCACGTCGTCGCCGTCCCACGCGAGAGCGCCGAAGCCCGCGACTGTCCGGTCGAGGTCGCCCGACCGCGACTCGTAGTCGGTCAGTTCCGAATTCCGGTTCGCGTACACTTCGGCCGGGCGGTAGCGATTCTCGGCGTCCTTGGCTGCGAACGCCAGGCGGCCGCCCTCCGGGTGCCAGCGAACTCCCGAGGCCGTGAGCGTCGAGTCGGTCAGTTTCCGGCAGTCGGAGCCGTCTGGCGCGACGGTGTAGACGTCGAGCACGTAGTTGTCGTCGGGTCGCTCGGTCCGGTTCGAGAGGAACGCGATGCGGTAGCCGTCGGGCGACCACCGCGGTTGCATCCCGTACGCCGGGAGCCACGCCCCGCGGTCGGCGTGGGCGTCGTCGAGTCGCTCGGCCTCGCGGGTTTCGCAGTCGACGACGAACAGGTAGGTGGTCACGTCGTCGAGGTACCCTTGGCCGTCGTACTTGTGCTGGAGGCGCTCGGTGACGACCGGACCGTCGTCTTCGCGCCGGGATTCGAGGTACTCGCGCTGGTCGTCGGTCGGGTCGCGGGCCGCCGCCACGACGCGCTCGCCGTCGGGTCCCCAGTCGAAGTCGCTCGCGCCCTCCTCGAACTCGGTGACCTGGCTGGCGTCGCCGCCGAGTTCGAGGTCGAACGTCCAGACCTGGGATTTGGGGTCGTCGTCGGGACCGTTCGCTCCGTTCGCGTCGTTCTCGTCCGATTCGCCCTCGTCTTCGTCCCCGCCGGCGTCTCCGTCCTCGCCCGCGTTCTCGGCGTCGGCCGGAGGTCGAGATACGTCGATTTCGGCGTCCGTCTCGCGAGCGGCGAGGAAGCCGAGTTTCGAGCCGTCGGGGCTCCACTTCGGGGCGCTCGCGTCGGACGCCCGCGAGAGGCGGTGGGGCGGGCGAGAGCCATCGGTCGGGACGACGAACAGCGAAGACCGACGCTCGTCGGCCTCGGCGTCGAACTCGTGGACGACCAGCGCCGCGCGGTCGCCGTCGGGTGAGACGGCGACGTCGACGGGCCGGCGCAGGTCGTAGAAGTCCTCCGTTTCGAGTGGTTCGGGCATAGGACCGTGGTTGTCGTCGGGCGTCATGAACGTACGGGCACGAGCAATCTAGATGGGTCGGTGGGAAGGTTCGGTTCGCTGTTAATCAGTTTCGGGAATCGACGAGACGAGGACCACCTCGAAAGCCTCCGGACTCCTGGTGTGCGCAGTCGCGGTTGTGGTTGCGGTCGCGTTAGACGTTTACCGCGAGTACGTTTCGTCGCGAACGGGCGGGGTTTTCGGAAATTCCCTGTTCGAGCGAACGCTCGACCGTCAGTCCAGCGCTTCCTGCATCCACACTTCGAGGTTCAGCACGCCCGAGATGGCGCCCCACTCGTTGTCCTCGCCCGAGAAGTGAGCGCGTTGAATCTCCTCGACGGCGTCGCCGTCGAACAGGTCGCGGTCGGCCGCCGAGTCGAGCCACCGGTTGACGGTGTCGCGGACGTCGCCGTTCCGACGGGACCACTCGGACCAGCGGGCCGGCCGGCCGGTCAGGAACTGCCAGCGGAGTTGCTTGGCGACGTACCCCGCGTCCTGGAGCGGAAGGGGCCGCGACGGCGCCATTCCGGTGCGCTCGTAGCGGATGTCGTCGAGGTCGTGGTCGAGTTTCATCAGCACCTCGCGCTTCAATGGCGACATCGACCGCGGGATTCTACCGCCCGAGAACGGCACCGTCCCCCGGCGGAACCGCTCGAAGGGCATGCTCGCCGACTGGTCGAGGAAGTCGCCGTCGGCGAACGGGACGCGCATGCCGACCTGGCTCCGGACCGGCTTGTTGCCCCGGAAGTGGCTGTTCTTTGGGAAGTTTCGGAACCAAGTGTCCATGATGCGGCCGGGAACCGACGACTTGGTGCTCTCGGAGACGGCGGCCCGGACCGAGCGGTCGGGGTCGACGTCGTCGGCGAGGAGCGACCGGACCGTCGCGGGCGACTGGCGGCGGAACTCCAGCGTCGAGAGGAACGCCTTCGTCGCCGAGGGCGCGTCGAGGTGGGAGGTCCAGATCTCCTCGCCGAGGAACTCGCCCTGCGGGGCGGCCTCCATCATCACGTCCACCTTACTGTGGAGGTCGTCGAAGACGAACGCGGGCGCGACCAGATTCTGGTGGGGTACCATCCCGTCGGTCGCCCGGACCGACCGTCGGTAGTCGCGCTCGAAGCCGTCCGGCGTTTCGAGCACGAGGTCGTTGTCCACCCCGAGGGCGTCGGCGACCTGCCGGGCGGGTTCGAGGTTCGACTCGTCGGGCGGGTTCGAGTCGTAGGTGAACGTCCGGAAGGGACCGTACTCCTCCCGGAGCACCGCGGCCATCGTCCGACTGTCGAGTCCGCCCGACAGCCAAAGGCCGAGTTTCCCGTCGACGGTGTCCGAGACGTCGCTCACCGCCTGACGGTACGTTTCGACGGTCCGGTCGACGTACCCCTCCTCCGGCAGTCGGGCGAACGTGGGTTCCCAGTAGCGGTTCACCGAGAGGTCGCCGTCGCGGTAGCGGAGCATCGACGCCGGCGAGAGCGCGGTGACTTCCTCGGCGAGCGTCTTGTCGCCGAACGCGAAGCCGAAGGAGAGCAGGTCCGAAGCGGTCCGGGCGTCGACCTCGAAGTCGTCGAGTCGGGCCAGCACCGCGCCGAGGTCCGAACTCACCGCGAGGCCGTCGGGCGTCTCGGCGTAGTAGCATTCCCGGGTGCCGACCTTGTCGGAGGCGACCAGCAGTTCGCCGTCGCGGTCCACCGCCGCAAGCAGGAATGGGCCGCTGAGTTTCGGGAGGACGACCGTGGGACGGTCGAGCACGCGCTCGAAGATGTCGGCGACCGACAGTCCGAGGCGGTCGTGGTTCGAGACGGCGCCGTAGAGGACCCCCGCGCCGGCCTTGCCCTCCCACGTCGCGTGGCCGCCGGGGTCCTTCTCGCCGTGGTGGACCAGCGCGAGTCCGGCGTCTCCGCGTTCGAAACGCTCGGTTTCGTACCACTCCTCGTCGTCGAGGTCCTCGGCCATCGACGCGAGGGCGTCTCCGGTCGTCGTTCCGCCCGCTATCCCTACCATGAACGCCGCAACCACCGAACGATACATTGTTATTCGCCGGTCAACGGCCGGCAGAAATTGCCGGCCGACTATAGCCGGCACGTACCGACGAGAAACGGCAGGATTACCGGCGTTTTCCCCGCGTTATTTCGTCGTTTCTGGGGAAGTTGCGTTAAGATCGCGGGTTTTCTGCCTTCTTCCCACACATACGTCAACATCGTTTCCGAACCTCGTCTCGCCCCCGGACGCGGCGACTCACTCGGGCGTCTCGACCGACTCGACCGTGATTCGGGTCGCTTCGACGTCCTCGACGAACGCGCCCCATCCGCCGACGGTGTACTCGGTGCCGTCGTCGCCCGAGAGGTGGACGGTCACCTTCCCGGCCAGTTGGGCCAGCGGAATCCCCTCTTCGCTGTCGGTCGAGACGCCCGCGTAGGTGGCCTCGGTGATGGTGCCCGAAATCTCGCAGGGGTCGCCGCCGCCGGTCCGGTACCCCCGAACCGTCGCCCGAACGGTCGCGCCGTCGGCGAGCAGCGAGTTCAGTTCGCGGACGCACTCCCGGATGTTGGTGTACTCGAAGGGCGGTTCGGTCGAGCGCGAAGAGTACACCACGTCCCAGACCTCCCACAGCGACGTGAGGAAGAACCAGTGGAAGACGTAGGTGAGCGTGTAGTCGTCGACCAGCACCCCGTACTGGTTGACCGACCGGTCGTGGGGTGCGAAGCAGGCCTTCGTGCGGTCGACGATGGCCAGAAACGGCGAGGGGAGTTTGCGGTGACGGACCTCGCTCACCGCGTCGGCGAAGGCGTCCCGGTCGGGGACCGTCGCGGGGTCGGTGGTGTGTATCGATACCTTCACCACCGCGTCGTTCTCGCGAGCGCGCTCCAGTTGCGGCCGGAGCGCCCGGAACTGCTCGGGCGACACCGACAACTGGACCTCGTTGTCGGCGTCGGCGACGAGGTCGCGGGCGCGGTCGAGCACCGTGTCGAAGCGCTTGACGATGCTCACCATGTGGTCGTCGACCGGCGGGCGCTCCCAGCGCTCTTCGATCTCGTCGGCCGCGGTTTCGAAGGTCGCGGCCTGTTCGCGGAGGTTGGCGAGCACTTCGCCGGGGTCGTGGGCCCGGGCGTGGAGGCTGTCCTGTTCGTACGTCTCGATGTAGCCTGCGGCTTCGAGGTCCCGGAGGACGTCGTAGATGCGGGCCTGCGGCACCGAACAGGCCTCGGCGATCTCGACCGCCGAGGCCTTGCCGAGTTCCAGCACCGCGATGTACGCGGCGGCCTGGTACTGCGACAGGCCGGCGGTTTCCAGCGCCGCGCGGAGGTGCTCGGTCTCCATCCCTTAGCGGGGGGTGTCGGCGGCGGCAGTTAAGCCCACCTCTTTTCCCGCGCTCCCGGGACGAATCCGAGTCGAATCCGCCGCAACCGGTATTGTGTGGATTTCGCACAACGGTTAAATCGGTGGGACCCCAAACGACGAGCGATGAGCGACGACGAACTCGAATCCATCCGCGAGAAGAAACGCGACGAGCTTCTGGGACGAGAAACGGAAGCGGACGGCGACGGCGCAGACGACGGGAACACCAAGAGCGCCGTCGGACCCGGCGAACCGATTCACGTCGAGAGCGTCGAGCACTTCTCGGAAGTGACCACCGACTACGGCGTAACGCTAGTCGACTTCCACGCCGACTGGTGCGGGCCGTGCACCATGCTCGAACCAGTCGTGGACGCCGTCGCGCGCAAGACCGACGCCGCGGTGGCGAAGGTGGATGTCGACGACCACCAGGGGCTGGCGAGCCAATACGGAGTCCGCGGCGTCCCGACGCTGCTCTTGTTCGCCGACGGCGAGCAGGTCGAACAGCTCGTCGGCGTCCAGGACGAGGGTCACCTGACGAAGCTCGTCGAGCGACACGCCTGAGCGACGACATCTCCGTTTTTCGCTATTTCTCGTGCGCTTTTCACATGTTCCCTGACTTTTCGACGACTCGCCGCGGTCGTAGCAGAAGTTTCGCAACGGCAAGTTCGGGCGGGTCGGTACACCGACCCGCCCGAATCAAGACGATTGTGCGGTGGTCCCACAGTCGTTAAGCCGGTCCGGCGACCACGTTCGGACGATGGGCTTTCACACCTTCGACGTCGACCGGGCCGACAAACTCGAAGACGAATCGCGCTACCGGTACTGCTCACGCGAGGAACTGGTCGCGGCGCTCGACCCCGACCCGGCGGATGCTCTCGCGGACCTCGGGAGCGGGACCGGCTTCTACACCGACGACGTGGCTCCCTTCGCCGGGGAGGTCCGGGCGGTAGACGTCCAGTCGGGGATGCACGACCTGTATCGGGAGAAGGGCGTGCCGACGAACGTCGAACTCGTGACCGCCGACGTCGCGGACCTCCCGTTCGCCGACGGAGAACTCGACGGCGCGTTCTCGACGATGACCTTCCACGAGTTCGCGGACGAGGGGTCGCTCGCGGAGGTCGCCCGAGTGCTGAAGGAGGGCGCGCGCTTCGCAATCGCCGACTGGAGCGCGAACGGAGACGGCGAGAGCGGCCCGCCGGTCGCGGAGCGCTACGACCGCGACGAGGCGGTCGACATGCTCGAAGCCGCCGACTTCGAGGTCGTTCGGGCCGACGAGCGCCCCGAGACGCTGTTCGTCGTCGCCCGGCGGTGAGTCGGTCGCCGTCGGCGGGCGATGCGCGGCGTCCGACGCCCCGCCTCGCCGGCGATTTTCGAGGAGTTCGATCACCTTCGGAGCGCCTCTCGGCGCTCCTCGTACTCCTCCTGAGAGAGGTCGCCGCGGGCGTAGGCCTCCCGGAGTTCCCGAATCGCGGGGTCGGTCCTCGACTCGCTGACGGCCCGGTAGCCGAGGTAGCCGATGCCGACCGCCAGCGCCAGCCCCGCGACCCAGAAGCCGAGCACCCAAACCGGGCCGACGCCGCCGAATCCGTTCGGCGACCCGTTCGGTCCCATCGGCCCGAACATCCACCACCCGACACCCATCACGGGCATCAGGAACAGCATCATCAGCAGCGGCGCGAGCAGTAGCAGGACGAACGCAACCACCAGCAGTCGGACGAGCGAGTCCACGTTCGACGCCATCGACGGTCGTACGACGGAGGTGGTGAAAACAGTTCGTACGAGCGCGGCGGACTCGGGACGATGGGTCGACGCGACGGCGGTCCGACGATTCGAATCGACGCCGGTCGTCCGAGACGACCGGTGTCGCGCACAACAAGACATTAGCGTCGGCCGACCGATAGTCGTCTCGACAACGAGATGCTGGGACGTTGCCAGCGAGAGGAGGACCGCCGTCCGGAACTGAGGGAGCGTCGGTACCGATGACTGCGAGCAGGCGACGCGACACCGCGGTGGTCGTCGCCGCCGTGTTCGTCACGCTCGTCATCGCCGCAGTTCCGACGCCGGGAGAACCGTCACCCGACGCCCAGCGAGCACTCGCGACCGCGGCGTTCGCGGGCATCCTGTGGGTCACGGGGGCGCTCCCCCTTTCGATCACGGCGCTGACGGTGCCGGTCTGGCTGACGGTGCTGGGGGTCTACCCGACGCTGGCCGAGTCGCTGTCAGGGTTCGCCGACCCCGTCGTCTTCCTGTTTCTGGCGGCGTTCGTCCTCGCGGCCGCGCTCCAGAAGCACGACCTCGACCGCCGACTCGCCCTGCAGTTGCTCGGCCGAATCGGAACGACGCCCCGACGGATCGTCGCGGGCGTGATGGTCGTCACCGCGGGACTGTCGATGGTGGTTTCGAACACCGCCACGGCGGCGCTGATGGCCCCGGTCGCGGTCAGCCTCGTCCGGCAGGTCGACGTCGCCACCGAGCGGTCGGTCGGGAACTTCCGCGTCGCGGCGCTGCTCGGGGTCGCCTACGCCGGGAGCATCGGCGGCATCGGCACGCCGGTCGGCACGCCGCCCAACGCCATCGTCATCTCGCGGTTGAACCAGGCGGGTTTCGACGTCGGCTTCGCCGAGTGGCTGGCAGTCGGCCTCCCGGTCGTCGCCGTCACGCTCCCGCTGGCGTGGTACGTGCTCGTCCGCGTCTATCCGCCCGAGGACGTGGACGTGTCGGTGGCCCGCGAGCACGCCCGACTGACGGTCGCCGCCGACGGTCCGCCGGACCGGACCGGCCGCCGAGTCGCGGTCGTCTTCGCCGCCACGGCCGCGCTGTGGGTGTTCGGGAGCCTCGGCTTCCTCTTCGAGGACCTGCTCTCGGTGCGCTGGCACGCGACCGTCTTCGGCGGGGTGGGACCGTGGCTGTTCGGCCCCGGCGGCCACCAGGGACTGCTCTACTTCGCACTCGTCGGTCTGGCCGCGATTCCGGCGCTCTACCTCGTCGGCGGCGTCGAACGGGAGGACCTCGGGAGCATCGACTGGAACACCCTCGTCCTGTTCGGCGGCGGCCTCGCGCTCGCCGACGCCCTGAGCGATACGGGCGCGACCGACTGGCTGGCGACGCAGGTGCTGGCGCTGGTGGGCGACGCCTCCATCGTGGTCGTAGTCGCCGCGGTGGTCGCGCTGACCGTCCTGCTGAGCGAGATCGCCTCGAACACCGGGACCGCGGCGCTGCTCGCGCCGGTCCTCATCGAGGTCGGCCGGGGCTTTCCGGCGGTCGGCGGCGTCGAGGGCGGCGTTGCGGCCGCGCTGGTCCTGCCGATTGCGAGCGCGGTGGCCGCCAGCTACGGGTTCGCGCTCCCGGTGGCCACGCCGCCCAACGCCATCGTCTACGGGAGCGGCGGGGTGACGAGGGGCCAGATGCTCCGGGCTGGGACGACGCTCGACCTGGTGTTCGTCTTCGTGACGACCGCGGTGATGCTGGCACTCGCGGCGACGGTGTGGCCGGTGGTGTTCTGAGAACGAACTCCTCCGTCTGTCGGGTCGGGAAACCGGGTGACCGATTTACTGCGCGCCGATTACCGGCCGAACCGCCGGAGGCGCTCGGCGACACAGACCACCGGAAGCGCCCGCCCGACCAACCGACAGGGTGGTTTTCGTGAGGGAAGCGAACGAGAGCTCGTCGGACCGGAGGTCCGACGGTGGACTGAAAGGGGCCGGCCGCTCGCGTCCGAAGGACGTGGTCGCTTCCGACGGGCCACTATTCGACGCTCGCCGATGGCGAGCGTCGAATATCCCGCAGAACGACCGCGAGCGGGCGGGGGCTTTCGAGGCGGTCATCGTAACGTCGTCGCTTCGCTCTCCCGCCGTTCTGCTCACGCCACTCCAGCGTACCGGGCGAAAACTAAGTAACAGGCCCCCGTGATGGACGCCGGAACCATGGGGGAGACAGAGCCGATGCCGAACGACAGAGGGCGAGAGAAGAGCGGCGGGGAACCCCGAGACGCCGACCGCGACCCAGTACCGACCGAACCCACGGGCGCGCGCGAGCGACCCGGTCGCTCGCGCGCGCCCGGACCGCCGTCGAAGGGTTCCGAGCGGTCCCGGTGGTCGTGGCGGCGCAAGTGGGTCGGAAGCGAGCGAGCCTGGAACGTCCCCGAGGCCGCGTTCCCCGTCGAGGGGTCGATGGAGGAGAAGGCGCGACACCTCCTCCGGTACGCGGTGCTCGCGCCGTCGAGCCACAACACCCAGCCGTGGCTGTTCACCGTCTCGGACGACCGGGTCGAGGTGTACGCCGACCGCGACCGCTGGCTGACCGTCGCCGACCCCGACAAGCGCGAACTGTTCCTCAGCGTCGGCGCGGCCCTGGAGAACCTCCTCGTGGCGGCCGAGCACTTCGGCATGGGCCACGATGTCGAGTACTTCCCGGGAAGCGAGTCGAACCACGCCGCGACCGTCACGCTGAGCGAGCGCGATAGGTCGGACGACACCGACGAATCGACCTCGGCTCGCGAGTCGGCGTCGGCCCACGAGTCGGCATCGCCCAACGAATCGTCGCCCCGCGACTCCCGGCTGTTCGACGCAATTCCCCGCCGCCGGACGAACAGCGGTCGCTACCAGGAGCGGACGATTCCTCGCGAGGATTTGCGGGCGCTCCGAGAGCTCTGCGTCGAGGAGGACATCGCGGTGCAGTTCGTGACCGACCCCGCCGACAAAGGGGCCGTCGCCGACCTCGTCGAGCGGGCGACCCGCCGTCAGTTCGCCGACCCGGCCTACCGGCGCGAACTCGCCCGCTGGGTCGGCCGGGGCGCGTTCGGCGACTCGTTCCCGGAGGCCAAAGTCGGGAAGGTGCTGCTCCGATACCTGAACGTCGGCCGTCAGCAGGGCCGGAGCGACGCCGCCCTGGTGCGCGACTCGCCCGTGCTCGTGGTGATTCGAACCGTCGGCGACCGCCGCACCGCGTGGGTGCGGGCGGGGCAGGTCTTCGAGCGGGCGAGTCTGCTGGCGACGGTCCTCGGCCTCCAGACGCACCCGATGAGCGCGCCGCTCGAAGAGCCGGCGCTCCGGCGGGAGCTGTCGGACCTCCTCGGTGCGGCCGACGACGGACGGGAGTGGCCGCCTCAGCACCTCTTCAGACTCGGCTACGGGAAGACCATCGCCGAACCGTCCCCCCGCCGGTCGCCCGAGGCGATGCTTCTGGACTGAGGTCGGTCGATTCGCAAGAGCCAGGCGACAGTCCCCCGGCGTCGTTTCCGTCGGTCGGCGAACCCGCCAGCGAACTCACGGTCGTGCGACATTCTGCCACACCCTTATATACCATCGGTCCTAACTTCAGGTGAATCCGGTCATGGGCCGTGATTCGGATTTCGAAATCGGCCTTCGAAGGTCGAGGCGGCCGCGGCAGGTCGCTTCGATCCCGTTTCGGAGACTCCGGGTCCGACCGGTGACTGGTGGGGAAAATGAGCGAAAAGAGAACACCCGACGAAGAGAAGAGCGGAGTCGAAGTGGGAAGCGAGGACGTAGTGGAAAGCCAAAGTAGAGCAGATAACGAGGGCGAGGCGAAGAGCGAAGTCGAAGCGGAAAACGAGATCGAGGCCGAGAACGGAACCGAAAGCGAAGCCCAACCCGAAAGCGGAGCAGAGCCGAAGACCCGATTCGCGGAGGATCGGACGTACGAACGGCTGTACGAGGAGGCGATTCCGTCGGTCGTCTCGGTTTACGTGACCGCCGAAACCGACTTCCGTCGGTCCGACCGCGACGGTCCCGGCGGCGGGAACCCCGGGCACCCGCCCGAGGGACCGCGACGGTCGGGGGCGGGGTCGGGATTCGTCTACGACGACGAGGGGCACCTCGTCACGAACCAGCACGTCGTCTCGCCGCCGCGGCGTCGCGGGCAGTCCCGCGAACGAGCGAGCGCAGTCGGCAGACGCGTCGACGTGCGCTTTAGCGAGGGCGACTGGCGCACGGGGGAGGTCGTCGGCGTCGACCCCTACACCGACCTCGCGGTGGTGCGCGTCGAGGAACTCCCGGCGTACGCCGACCCGTTGCCGATAGCGGCGTCGAACCCCGCTCCGGGGCGTCGGGTCGCGGCGCTCGGCAATCCGATGGGCCTCGACGGGACCATCACGAAGGGTATCGTCAGCGGAACGAACCGCGCGACGCCCTCGGGAGCGGGCTTCACCATCCCCGACGCGATTCAGACCGACGCCGCCATCAACCCCGGCAACAGCGGCGGGCCGCTCGTGACGACTCGCGGCGAAGTCGTCGGCGTCAACCGCGCCAAGCAGGGCGAGAACATCGGCTTCGCCGTCTCGCCCGACATCGTGAACCGCGTCGTTCCCGAACTCATCGCGGACGGGGCGTACCGCCACTCCTACCTCAACGTCCGGACCGTCGACGTGTCGCCGACGGTCGCGGAGGCGAACCGGCTCGACGAACCGGCCGGCGTTCTGGTCGTGGACGTCCGCCTCGGTCCAGCTAGTGGGGGGCTGAGAGGCTGTCGCGGTAGTCGCGTCGTTCGAGGGCGCGACGTGCCGGTCGGCGGCGACGTCATCGTCGGCGTCGATGGCCGACCGGTTCGCTCCCACGAGGAACTGACGCGGTATCTCATCACCGAGACGTCGCCCGACGAGTCGGTCTCGGTCGATCTGATTCGGGACGGCGAGCGACTGACCGAGCGAGTCACCCTCGCCGAGCGCCCGCGTCCGGGCACCGGCGGACACGTTCCGGTGCGGTGAGGGCGATGCGGTAAGGACGGTGCGGTGAGTCGATGATGTGAGTCGTTCGTCCACCCCATCGTTTCCGCTGTCCATAACGGAGCGTCGGGCGAGTTTTCGGGGAGTGTCTCTACGGGGTCACAGAGTGGATCACCGGTCGAAGCGTCGATTGGACTGTGGATAGATCCGTCGAAGCACCGAGTCGTTTCTGTGGATTCGGCGTTTTCGAAACGACCCCGTTGTTTCCGATGTTTTCGTACAGTAACGGGCGGAACAAGGCTGAGAAGTGGTATAAGATTCGGAGACGGAGGCGAAAGCAAACGGTAGTGACGGAAGGATAGACAGAGGAAGAGGAGCGCAAGCGGGAATGGACGATGTCCAGAGATTTTCACCAGCGGTGGGGCGACACCAGCGATGGGGCGACACCAACGGCGAGACGGTGGAAAGAGCCGACACCACTGTTTCCGCTGTCCGTTACCGACGGTCTATCCCAGTGTTGACGGTGAGAGACGGAGAGTTGACGGACACCCACCCCACTGTTTCCGCTGTCCTGAAGACGAGAGGGAGGTGGTCGAAGTGAGGAGGTGGGACTGGGACGTAATTGGACACCCACCCCATCGTTTCCGCTGTCCTGAAGACGAGAGGGAAGACGGTGGTGACGAACCGCAGGGAGAGGTGTCGATCGTCGAACGGTTGGGGAAAACAGAGGAAACGGCGGGGTCGAAGTGGCGAAGAGGACCGAAATAATCCGATAGCGAGCCGGTGTACGGTGAATCAAGGGAATGGTGAATCGTAGATTCAGCGAACCACGAATGCTCTTTGGAGTATATGGACTCGGATTAGTGTCTTCGGTGATACTATCTATCTCCAACTTACACGGACTACCTCGCCTATATAGTCGAAGTAGTCTATTTGCACTACGGATTTGGTTTTTCACCTTACCACATAAAGCTTTCCGTTTCAAAAGAGTTTCACACCGCCACCCCTCCCTCCCCTACGAAAGACTCCGGAAACGATGGGGTGGGTGTGTCTTTAAGTGAGTCGAGACAGCGGAAACGACGCACCGCGCTCTTCCACCGAATCCATAAGTACGTTTGGGACAGAAGAAACAGCGGACGGGCCAGTCGACGCCAGTCTTTATAACCCCTTCCGTTCAATCAGGGGGCATGTCATCGTTCAGTTTCGACCGGGACAACTCCCTCTATAAAAACCGGGACGCGCTCTTGGAGGAGTACACCCCGAACAATCTCGTCGGGCGGGACGACGAACTCGAGGAGTACCACGCCGCGCTCCAGCCGATAATCAACGGCGAGGCGCCCTCGAACATCTTCCTGTACGGCAAGAGCGGCGTGGGGAAGACGGCCGCGACCCGGTTCCTCCTGAATCGACTGCAGGACGACGCCGCGAAGTACGACGATATCTCGCTCGACGTCATCGAGATCAACTGCGACGGCCTCAACTCGAGTTACCAAGTGGCCGTCCGCCTGGTCAACACGCTTCGGGACCCCTCGTCTCAGATCAGCAACACCGGCTACCCGCAGGCGCAGGTCTACAGTTTCCTCTGGGAGGAACTCGACCAGCTCGGCGGCACCATCATCGTCGTGCTGGACGAGGTCGACCACATCAACGACAACTCCATCCTCTACCAGATTCCGCGCGCCCGGAGCAACGGCTACCTCGAAGACGCCAAGATCGGCCTCATCGGTATCTCCAACGACCTCTCGTTCCGCGACTCGCTGTCGGCGAAGGTTCGCTCGTCGCTGTGCGAGAAGGAAGTCTCGTTCCCGCCGTACGACGCCACCGAACTCCAGAAGGTCCTCAGCCAGCGCGAGCAGGTCGCCTTCCACGAGGGGGCGCTCGCCGAGGACGTGATTCCGCTCTGTGCCGCCTACGGCGCCCAGGACGCCGGTGACGCCCGCCAGGCGCTCGACCTCCTGCTCGAAGCGGGCGATCTCGCCCGGAAGGAGGCGGTCGAACAGGTCATCAACCACCACGTCCAGGAAGCCCGCGAGAAACTCGAACGCGACCGCATCATGGAGGGGGTCGCCGACCTGACCGAACACGCCCGACTCATCCTCTACGCGCTGACCTCCCTGGAAGCCGAGGAGAACACCCCCGCGCGCTCGCGCGACATCCGCCCGCGCTACGAGCAACTGTGCAACCACGTCGGCACCGAACCGCTCACCAGTCGCCGGATGCGCGACCATCTCGCCGACCTCGCGATGCTCGGGGTCATCTCCTCGACCGAGAAGAACGAGGGGATGTCGGGCGGGAAGTACCGCGAACACGCCCTCAAACAGGACCTCCAACTGGTCGTCAGTGCGCTCGAAGAAACAATCGAGTTCGCGGGCGTCCACGAGAGCATCCGACCCTACTACCAGTCGACCTTCGACGAAGTCGAGAACTAATCCCTTCTCCTCTCCTCTCCTCTCCTCTCCTCTCCTCTCCTCTCCTCTCCTCTCCTCTCCTCTCTACCTGTCCGACGACCAGCTTCCCTCGTCTCGCTTCGCCTCGTCGCCCGAAACCAATTACGTGTCACTCCGTTCGTCGAACCCCGCGATTTCCGCTGTCGTCAGGGGACGGACTCCTCGGGAGGACAGCGGAAATTCCGGGGTCGGACCCGACGCTGACGCTGGATAGAATGTCTCTATGGCCTCTACTCGCTATTTTTCGTTCTCTTGCTACCTCGACTCGTTTCGCCGCGGGTTTCCACCGCTCCGTCGAGCCGAGACAGCGGAAACGGTGGTGTCTGACGCGGTCGAGTACGCTCGTCGATCGCGGTCGACGGCTCGGTCGAATCCGAAACAGCGGAAACCATGGAGTCCGGCGATAAACAGCGGAAACGATGGAGTGGACTGGCGGCCTTTCGCTCGGCGGAAGACCGCCAGCTGACACTCGGACCGATTCGCTCTAATAGGGACTCGGGCGGCCGAGAAGTCCGTACGTGGGGTTAAACAGCGGAAACGGCGGAGTGGGGAACAGCGGAAACGGTGGTGTAACCGCCTTCTCGATTCTCGCTGGTTTCTCCCCTCGACAGTGGACGAGTCGCGAGCGACGTCTCCAGCCACCGCCGGCGGTAAACAGCGGAAATCGCGGGGTTCGGTCGGAGGACGGCGTCGGACCCGCCCGCGACGCCAAGCATCGAGTCGAGTTCGGTGGGTTAGGCGAATCAGGTGCGTCGATTACGTTGACGGAAAGAGGGAACATCGACGAGGAGAACGACAGTATCGGCAGGCGGTACACCGTCGGCGGTGGGTGCCCGACACCCGAAGGAGACGCGGCGTCAGTTCCCGTGTTCGACTTCCAGCAGTCTGGACCCGCAGTCGCCGCAACTGACCGCCACGACGTCCATCGTCCGACAGCAGGACTCGACGGTTTCCTGGTCCATCTCGATCTCGCCGCCGCAGTCGGGGCAGTCGTCGAGGAAGATTCGCAGGCCGCTCAGCACGCGACTCTGGTTCGTCACCGTCAGGGCGTCCCAGTCGGGGTATCGTTCTTCGAGCACCTTCGCCGCGGCGAGGTCGGCCACCAGCGCGGCGCGGGACTCCCACTGGCCGAGTCGGCCGCCGTCGTACCGCGCGACAAGCGCCTCGTCGTGCTCCTCGAACGAGAGTTTCTCCTCGTCGACGTCGAGGACGGCGCTCAGGTCGCTCTTCTCGGTTTCGCCCTCCCGTATCGCCTCGATGTGGTCGTCCCACTCGGCGCGGAACGACTCGTCGAGGCAGAGGTCGTCCATCTCCGCGCACGGTTCGACCGCGCCCGCCTCCGCCAGCACCTCCTCGGGTTCGCGCTCCTCCGCGCCGACCTCCGGCGTCTCGATTTCGTGCTTGTCGAACTTCGCGAGGAGCCAGTCCGGGAAGTACTTCTTCGTGAGCGACGGGGTTCCCGGGACGAGATAGCCGCGGAGATAGATGGCCAGCAGGCACGCCCCCAGCACCGGCAGTCCGACCAGCGGCGTGGCGACGACCGACACCGCGGCGCTCCCGACGACCGCGATGGCCACGTTGACGATGGTGCACGGCGTACATCGGTTCTCTCCGGTGTACTCCGGTTGTTGAAGCCGCTCGATCAGGCCGGTGGACTGGGTACTCATATCGTGATAGTCTGATCTTTCATCAACATATATTTGTCGGTGAACAAAACCGGGCGATTCCACGTTTGGCCACGAAAACGATGGCCCCGTTTCGACGACCGACGCTCGAAATCGAAGAAGAGAACGCCGGGTTTCACGAATCGGCGTCGGCGCGTTGGAGTCGGAGCGTGACGACGCCGCCGGAGGCGGTGGTTTCGTCGGTTTCGGCAGCGTCGCGGTCGGCTTCGTCGGTCGCGGCCTCCGCCTCGACTCCCGTCTCGGCGGTCGCGAACCGCAGTTCCCCGCCGAACTTCCCGACTATCCAGTTCGCGAGCCAGAGTCCTAGCCCGCTCCCGTGGTGGAGCGCGGTTTCCTCGCCCTCGACCAGCACCGTCCGCTCCTCCTCGGGGATGCCGGGGCCGTCGTCGGCGACGGTCAACTCCACCCACTCGTCGTTCCCGCCGGCCGCCGAAACCGACAACGTCACCGTCGGACGTTCGCGGTCGTTGTGCTCGATGGCGTTCTCCAGGACCTCGCCGATGGCCGCCTCAAGGGTCTTGTCGGCGTAGACCGTCACCGCGTCGGGGAGGTCGGCGGTCACGTCGGCGTCCGGGTACGTCTGGCGGAACTCGGCGCAGGTCCGCTCGACGCAGGTCGCGAGGTCGACCTGGCGTCTGGTCCGGTCGTCGGCGTCGAGGGTCTTGCCGACCTCGCGGGCCTTCTCGCTGATCTCGATGAGTTCGCTCGCCTTCCGCCGGATGATGTCCGCCTCGCGCTCGGCGTCGGGGTGCTCGTCGCCGATGTTCTCGGCGTGGCCGAGCACGACGTTGAGGTCGTTGCGGAGGTTGTGCCGGAGGATACGATTGAACACCTGGAGTCGCTGCTCCCGGCGGACCAGTTCCTTGCGGGTACGAACCGAATCGACGGCGTAGGCGACGGCCTCCCCGAACTTCGAGAGGATCTGTCGCTCGGTTTCGCCGAACGCGCGTCTATCGTCGGACCAGACGACGAGAACGCCGTACGGACGGTCCTCGTACACGAGCGGAATCACCGCCACCGCGCAGTAGTCGGCGTCGAGGTCGGACGCGCGTTTCGGCGCCGGGGTCGGCTCGACCGGTCGCTGGACCCGAATCTCGGCGCTCGCCACCGCCTCCCGAATCGAAGCGTTCACGCGCCCGTCGTCACCGTCGCCGGCGAGCGGGACCGGTTCGAGGCGTCCGACGTCTATCCCCGCGGCGGCCTGCGGTCGGACGGCGTCCGTCTCCTCGTCGTACTTCCCCACCCACGACAGCAGGTACGGCGAGGCGGTCGTGAGTTGCTCGCAGAGCGTCTCGGCGATGTCCTCGCGCGACGTCGCGCGGAGGACCGCCTGGCTCGCGTCCCAGATGTGGTCGTTGACGTCGATGAGGCGGTTCGCCAGTCGCTCGGCCCGGCGTCGCGCGATGGCGTTCTCGATGCGGTTGGCGAGGACGGTGAACTGCTCTTTGCCCACGCCCTTCCGGAGGTAGTCGGTGACGCCCGCCGAGATGGCCTTGCTCGCGATTCGCTCGCTTCCGCCGCCCGTAAGCAGGATGAACGGTATCTCGGGAAACGACTCTCGAACCGCGTCGAGCAGTTCGAGGCCGTCCATCCCGGGCATCTCGTAGTCGCTGACGATGCAGTCGAACGTTTCGCGTTCGAGTCGTTCGAGCGCCGCCTCCGCGCCGTCGACCGTCCGGACTCGAATGCCGTACTCGTCGTCGAGGACTCCGGCCGTCACCTTCGCGAAGAAGTCGTTGTCCTCGACGTGAAGCACGCGGGGCGGCGCGTTGAGCATCCTTCGTGTTCCCGCTTTGGCGGAATCCTAATAAATGGTTTCGTTCATTTAACGCATCCGATTCTAGAGGCTCTCGGGGGAAAATTACCTCGAATCCGGTCAGTCCTCGGACTTACCGAACGAAGGCGTCGGTCCGTCGGTTTCCGCGGCCCACTCGACGGCGTTGCCGAGTATCCGCCGCACCTCGGGCTGGCGATAGACAGGGTACGTCTCGTGGCCGGGCCGGAAGTAGAATATCTTGCCCGCGCCCCGCCGGTAGCAACAACCGCTCCTGAACACCTCGCCGCCCTCGAACCAACTCGTGAACACGAGCGTCTCGGGGGCGGGCACGTCGAAGCGCTCGCCGTACATCTCCGTCTCGGGAATCTCGAACGACTCGGGCAGTCCCGCCGCGATGGGGTGGCTGGGTTCTATCATCCAGATTCGTTCTGTTTCGCCCGCCTCCCGGTACTTGAGGTCGCAGCTCGTGCCCATCAGCCGCTTGAAGAGCTTCGAGAAGTGCCCCGAGTGGAGCACGACCAGTCCCATCCCGTCCAGGACGCGTTCGCGGACCCGCTCGACGACCTCGTCCTCGACCTCCTCGTGGGCGTCGTGACCCCACCAGGTCAGCACGTCGGTTTCGGCCAGCACGTCGTCGGTCAGGCCGTGCTCGGGTTCGTCCAGCGTGGCGGTTTCGACCTCGAACCCGCGCTCCGCGAGCGCGTCGGCGACGACCGCGTGGATGCCGTCGGGGTAGACCTCCCGGACCTCCTCGTCCTCCTGCTCGTGGCGGAACTCGTTCCAGACGGTGACGCGGGTCATCGCTCGTTCATCTCCGACCGCGCCTCGGTCCCGTCCGAGAACAGCGAGTCGAGGTCGGGCCGCTCCTCGACGAGTTCGTACCCTTCGTCGGTGTTCTCGACGACGCCGTGGCGTTCGAGGTGGTCGAGGTGGGCCCACGCCTCGCCCGGTCCGTGGAGGATGTGAATCTCCGAGAGGTCGCCGAACAGGTCGGCGCTGACCGTCCAGGCGTCGGCGATGCCGCGCTCGCGCAGAACCGCGAGCACGTTCTCGGTGCGCTCGCGGTGGTGGGTGCGAATCTCGCGGGCGCGACCCGCGGGGTCGTCGATGGGGTCGCGGTGGCCGGGCCACGCACGCGCGTACTCCGCTTCGACGAGCCGGTCGAGCGACGCGAGGTAGGTTCCCAGCGGGTCCTCGACGCGAGGGTCGGCGCCGCCGACGTTCGGCGTGTACTTGGGCAGCAGCGCGTCGCCGGCGAACAGTTCGCGGCCCGACTCGCCGTCGAAGGCGTAGCCCGCGAGTCCGGCGGCGTGGCCCGGCAGGTGGACCACTTCGAGTTCGACGTCCCCGAGGTCGAAGCGGTCGCCGTCGCCGACCGTTTCGACGGTCGGCGACTCGCCCCGAATCTCCTCGTGGAGTTCGAGAAACGCCGTAAGTTCGTCCCGCGCGTCCTTCGGCATCCCCCAGTCGTCGAACAGCCCCAGCTCGTCGGCCTGGGCCTCGTGGCTCGCCGACGGGTCCTCGATCACCGGCGCGTCGGCCTCGTGGGCGTAGACGGTCGCGCCGCTCTCGCGTTGGAGTTCCCCCGCCAGGCCGGCGTGGTCGTGGTGCCAGTGGGTGAGGAAGATGGCGTCGAGGTCCGAGAACTCGACGCCGTGTTCCGCCAGTCCGTCGCGCAACTGCTCGCGCACGTCGGGCGTGGCCACGCCCGTGTCGACCAGCGTCGTCGTCGCGCCCGGTTCGACGCCGAGGAGGTAGGCGTCGTTCTGGCCCTCGAAGACGGTGTTCCCCAGTTGAATCCGTTTCACGGTCGTACTCCGCCCGTCCGGGGTAAGTCGTTTTCCTTCCTCTCCCTCTCCCCGGGTCACTGCGTCGACCCCTACCGCCCCGCGGCGCCGAAGATTTCTAACTCGCGTAGTAAAAATTCCTACGGAACTTTTATGATAGATAGCGTGCGCTGTTCGAACGTCGGATGAGCGAACGAATCGAGCAACGGGAGCGCGACGACGACCGCATCAACTGGAAGCGAACCGACGACGGCGTCGAAATCTACGACGAGGCGAACCCCGACGCGTGGGTGCGGATGGAGTTCGTCTCGGGCATCGACCCCGAGAAGCGACTGTACGGTATCTGCGGCGACTGCGGCATCGTCACCCCGCAGCGAGGCCTGCCCTCCAGTCGCATGGCCTGCGGGAACTGCGGCGCGGAGTACGGCGACGACTGAGCTCCTCTCTCGGTCGTTCTGGCGCACTTTCAAGAGCCTCGGCGTCGTCGTTCGACGCCATGAGCACTTCGGGTGGTCGCCCCTCGTGGAAGGTCATCGCCGCCGCGGCCGTCGGCTCCGTCGTCGGGATGCTGATAGTCATGCCGCTAGTTCCGCTGGTCGTGGACCTGCTCGTCGGCGTCCTGAAGGGCGTCCTCGACGTTATCGTCCCGGGCGGTCGACCGGAGTACGGTTGACGATTCGGGGTTCGGATGTTCGGGGGTGCGGGTGACATGCGGTCGCTCGTCGCGCGCGACGGAAAATACGCGCCTCGACGATGCGGCACGAAAGTTTTGATGCCTGACGTGTTAGCCCCTGTATGGCCTCGCACCGCGGCTTTGCCAGACGCGACGTCCTGAGCCTAATCGCCGGCGCAGGGGCTCTCTCGATAGCGGGATGTAGTGGGGCCGACGGTGACCCGTCGTTCGCGGTTCCGCGGTCGGCGTTGATCGACGAACCGATCTCCGTCGAGGTGAACGGCCTCGAACCGCGAGCCTCGGTGGTCGTCCGGGCCGGCGCGAACGCGCGAGACGGCACTAAGTGGGAGGCCCGCGCTCGGTTCGAGGCCGACGACACGGGAACGGTGGCCGTCTCCGAACGGGCGCCGGTCGAGGGAAGCTACGAGGGCGCCGACCCGATGGGGCTGTTCTGGTCGAAGCGACCGGCCGACGCACCCCCGGGCGAACCGCTCGCGCCGGCGACGGTGTTCGCCCCGCCCGAGCGAGGCTACGACGTCGCACTCACCGCCGAGGTGGACGGCGAGACGGTGGCCGAAGCGACGACGACGCGACGACTGTTCGACCCCGACATCCGCCGACAAACGGTCGAGAGCGACGGTTTGGTCGGGGAGTTCTTCTCGCCGCCGGGCGACGACCCCGTCCCCGGCGTCGTCCACCTCCACGGCGCGGGCGGCGAACCGCACCTGGCGACCGGGCGACTGCTGGCGTCTCGCGGGTTCGCGACCCTGGCGCTCCGGTACTTCGGCGACCCCGAACCGATTCCGAACACGCTCGTCGAGGTGCCGGTCGAGTACGTCGCGACGGCGATGGAGTGGCTCCGGAACCGCGAGCGCGTCGCCGGCCCCGACGTCGGTCTGTTCGGGTTCTCTCGGGGCGGACCGCTGGCGCTGCTCGCGGCGAGTCACTTCGATGGGGTCGGCGCCGTCGCGGGGTGGGTGCCGAGCGGAATCGCCTGGGAGGGACTCGGTTACGGGCGGACGCCGGCCGGCACCTCGGCGTGGTCGCTCGGCGGCGAACCGGTCCCGTTCCTCGAACTGGCCGACGCCGACCCGGGACCGCCGCCCGCCCCGTCGCTCCCGTACTACGAACCGGCGCTCTCGAACGCGAGCGAGGACGAACGGGCGGCCGCGACCGTCCCGGTCGAGAACGCCGACGCGCCGATTTACCTGGTGTCGGTGACCGACGACCGGCGGTGGCCGTCGACGCGACTCTCCGAGCGTGTCGTCTCCCGCCTCGACGTGGCGGGGTACCCTCACCAGTACCGACACGACGTCCAGCCCGGCGCGGGACACTACCTCCGGTTTCCCTACCTTCCGACGGCCGGGACCGCGCGGGACCGGTACAACGTCTACGGCGGCGACCAGGTGGCGAACGCCATGGCGTGCGAGACGGCGTGGTCCGAGACGCTGTCGTTTCTCGGAGACACGCTGGGCGGCTGACTCTCGACGTTCGGGTCGGAACGTCGCCCACTTGCCCGGGAAAAGAGCTTAGTCGCGGGATTGACAGCTACCGGGTATGCGACCCTCCCTTTCCCGGCGCGCCGTTCTGCGGGCGGCCGCCTTGCCCCTCGCGCTCGGACTGGCGGGGTGCACCGACGAAGCGCCCGAGGACGTGGAGTCGGTCCGCGTGACGAACTGGCACGCCGACCCGCACACCGTGGCGGTCGCGGTCCGCGTCGACGGAACCGAGCGACTCGCCCGCACGGTCGACGTTCCGGCGGTGACCGAGTGCGACGGCGCGACAGACCCCGGCGACGCGACCATCGAGAAGACGCTCCCCGGCCCCGGCTATTTCGGGAAGCGACGCTACGAGGTGACGGCGCGACTCGACGGCGGCCCGCCGAAGACCGAGGCGACGACGACCGGCGATGGGTTCGACGGCATCGAGGTTCGCATCGGCGACGACCGGTCCCTCGACGTCGTTTTCGCCGACGCGGTCTAACTATTTCCGGCGTCCGCGCCCGACGAGCACGCCCGCGGCGAACGCGGCCGCGAGCAGTCCGAACGTCCGCCCGCGGTCGAACCGGACGAACCGCGTCTCGCCATCGGTGATTTCGAGCGCGCCGACCGGAGTGGCGCTCGCGCCGCCCCCGATGCCTCCTCCCTCGCCGACCGACTCCGATTCGGTGGCCGACGTCCGGGTTCGTCGCGACCGCTCCTCGTCGGGGCCGCGACCGAACCCGCCGCCGAACCCGTAGGTGACGCGCGCGACCGGCACCACCGTCCGGTCGCCGCGCTCTATCGGGTCGCCGTAGACGTTTCTGACGTTCGCGCTGTGCTGTAACCGTTCGACGATGGTGTCGATTCCTGGAACGCTCATCTCCCCACCTTCTCCGCCCGGTTCGACGCCGGAGGAGAAAAAGGTACTACCGCCCGCCGGCGTTCGCTACCGCACTTCGTACGTCTCGTCGCTCGCCAGGAATCGGCTCAGGTCGGCGGTCTGGCGGTAGTCGGAGGCCAGCAGGTCGGCGAGCGACTCGGCGAGTCGCTCGCCGTCGCCGTCGTCCCACTCGGTCGGTTCGCGAACCGGGACGACCAGGAACCCCCGTCCCGGGACGTGGTCGGCGTGGAGCGCGGCCATCCCCCGCGAGTCGAGCACCGCCTCTCGGGCGGTGTACTCCCGGAGGACGTGGCGGGTCGCCCGTTCGCCGACCGGCAGGAGGACGTGGGCCGCGATGGCCCTGAGTTCGGCGTCGAAGAAGCGTTCGAGGTCGTCGTACTCCGCCGCGGTCGGTTCGCGACCCTCCGGGAGACAGCACGAGTGGAGGTACGAGAGAAAGAGGTTCGCCACCGCCGGTTCGTCGCTGTAGGCGTCGCCGACCAGGCCGACCTCGTTCAGAATCGGCTGGATTCGCTCGCCCGCGACGCTCCCGGTGAACGGCACGCCGGTCGTCCGACCGCCGTGGACTCCGGGGTGGTCGCCGACAAGGTGGAAGTCGGCGTTGGCGTCGCCGTATCCGTGGACCGCCCGGCGAACCGTGCCGTCGCAGTCGTGGCGACACGGGGGTCGCATCCCGAAGGGGTTGCTCGTTCTGTCCGTGACGTTCTTCACGCGCCGGGATACGGGAGAGGTCGTTATAATCGGCGTGATTTCGCGCGCACCCCTCCGCCGCGGCAGAGGGGTGCGCGAACTCGCCTCAGTCGTCGTCCTTGATGTCCTGCAGGCGGTCGATGAGTTCGTCCGGGGAGGCGTCGGACTCCACCGAAACCTCGCCCTCGTGGTCGTGTTCGTGGACGTTGACTGCGCCGTCCTCGTCGATGTCGTTCTCCTGGTCCTGCTGTTCAGACTCGTCGTAGCTACCGAAACCCATACCCCCGAAGTCGGGACTCTCCCAGTAAAAAGGACCGATGTCTTGCGGTTTCGTTACCGGTTGCCAGGTTCGAGGTAGTTTACCTCTCGCGGATTCGCGTTCACTGACGCTCGTTGACCTCCAGGACGCGGCCCGCCGCGATGGTCTGGCCCATGTCGCGCACCGCGAAACTCCCGAGTTCGGGAATCTCGCTCGACGGTTCGATGCTGAGCGGCTTCTGGGGTCGGACCGTGACGACGGCGGCGTCGCCCGACTGGATGAAGTCGGGATTCTCCTCCTTGACCTCGCCGCTCGCGGGGTCTATCTTCTGGTCGATGGACTCCATCGTGCACGCGACCTGGGCGGTGTGGGCGTGGAAGACCGGCGTGTAACCGTCGGTGATGACCGACGGGTGCTGCATCACGACGATCTGGGCAGTGAACGTTTCGGCGACGCTCGGCGGGTCGTCCGCCGGACCGCAGACGTCGCCGCGGTGGATGTCGTCCTTGCCGACGCCCCGGACGTTGAACCCGACGTTGTCGCCCGGTCCCGCCTCGGGCACCTCCTCGTGGTGCATCTCGATGGTCTTGACCTCGCCGCCGACGTCGCTCGGTTGGAACGAGACGTTGTCGCCGGTGTTCAGCATCCCCGTCTCCACCCGGCCGACCGGCACCGTCCCGATGCCCGAGATGGTGTAGACGTCCTGGATGGGCAGTCGGAGCGGCGCGTCGGTCGGCGGTTCGGGCGCTTCGAGGTCGTTGAGCGCTTCGAGGACGAGTTCGCCGTCGTACCACGGCGTGTTGTCGCTGCGCTCGACGATGTTGTCCCCCTCGAGCGCCGAAATCGGGATGAACTCGGCGTCGTCGGTATCGAACCGGACCTGTTTCAGCAGGTCCTTGACTTCCGAAACCACCTCGCGGTAGCGGTTCTCCTCGTAGTCGACCGCGTCCATCTTGTTCACCGCGACGATGAGTTCGTTGATGCCGAGCGTGCGGGCGAGGAAGACGTGCTCCTGGGTCTGGGGCGCGACGCCGTCGTCGGCCGCCACGACCAGAACCGCGTTGTCGGCCTGGGACGCGCCCGTGATCATGTTCTTCACGAAGTCGCGGTGGCCGGGCGTGTCCACGATGGTGAAGTAGTACTCGTCGGTCTGGAACTCCTGGTGGGCAATGTCGATGGTCACCCCGCGCTCGCGTTCCTCCGCGAGGTTGTCCATGACGTAGGCGAACTCGAAGCCGCCCTTGCCCTTCTCCTCGGCTTCCGCCTTGTGCTGTTCGATGACGTGCTCGGGAATCGACCCCGTCTCGAAGAGGAGTCGTCCGACCAGCGTGCTCTTTCCGTGGTCTACGTGGCCGATGATGGCCAGATTCTGATGCGGTTTGTCTGCCATGTGGTTTCCCCCACCGTACGACTATGAGGGTCGGGTCCCAGAGTCAATAGGTGTTCCGGCGACGGAGGCGGCGAGTCGACCGTCTCCGTCGCTTGTCGGGCGACGAACTGATTCGAGACGCGCTACTCGCTCGTCGCGGTCGTCGCAGTCCCAGTGGTCGTCGCAGTCCCACCGGTTTCTCCGGTTCCTTCAGCCGTCCGAAACGCGCCGTCGCCGACCAGCAGAATCGTCCAGTACGTCTCGCCCGCGTACCGCACGAGGTACGGCCCGCTCAGGTCCCCTTCCCCGTCCTCGTCGAGGCCGCGCACCTGCTCGCGGTCCCGAAACCGGTCCGCGAGCGAGACGAGCGCGGTCGGCGGCGTCTCGTCGGCGGGGACGACGTACCGGCCTTCCTCGACGGCCGTCTCGACGATGTCCCGCTGGGCGTCCAGAAGGTCGGCCAGTTCGAACGCGAACCGCTCGCGCATCCGGCGGCCGTACTCGCTCGCGGCCGCGACTCGCTCGGCGGCGTACCGGTAGGCGTTCACGGTCGTCTCGTAGGCGTCGTCGACGACCCACTTCGCTCCCGACCCATCCTTCCACACGATGACCGAGTGCGCCGGGTCGGGCACGAGCGCCGACCGCTCGCGTTCGGCGTCGGTGTAGAGGAACGTCGTCCCGACGCCGACCGTACTGCCGTCGGCAAGTCCGTGCCGGGCGAACGCCCTGCGGTCCACCGCCGGGAGGTCGGCGAATCGGACCGTCTCCGAGTCGGCGACCGACCCCTGGACCACGTCGACTTTCACCGAGTACCGGGTGGCGGGCGTCCGGCCGGTCACCTCGTGGGAGAGTCGGTAGACCGTCCCGTCGTAGGTGAGGTGCCGATTCTCCGGAAACGGGGGTCGTGTCCGTTCGAGCGTGGCCCCGCCGTCGAGGATTCGCTCGAACAGCGCGGCCGTCTCGCCGCCGGCGTCGACGGAGTAGAGGACCTTCGCCGGCAGGTCGGCGTCGCGTACCGGCGTCATTTCGAGGCTGGCGGTCGGCGACGTGCCGACGAGCGACGACCCGCCGGACGAGACGGAACCGGGACTCGTGCAACCGGCGAGCGCGACCGTCGGGACGCCGGCGAGGGTGGCGAGGAGGGCGCGGCGGCGCATGCGTGTAACTCTTCGACCGCTACGAAAAGCGTTACGCGTTGAAAATGTTTCACTTTCGGCCGGCAGCATCGACGCCACGGTCGGTCGGGACGGCGGCCGTCACCGGCGACGCCGGAGACGCGATTGCCGAAGAGAGACGCGATTACCGAACTTCGGGTGCACGCCGGGCCAGCGCCACCCCGACGAGCGCGACCGCTCCGCCGACCAGAAAGGCGGCCCGGTAGCCGAATCGGTCGATGACCGCGCCGGCCGCGATGGGCGCGACGAACGCGCCGAACAGGCCGACGCTCGTCAGCATCGAGACGGCCGTCGTCCGGACCGACGCGGGCACGATCTCCGAGACGTAGGTGTACAGCAGCCCCATCGTCAACTGGACCGAGAAGCCCGCGACGACCACGAGCGCGACGACGGCCCAGAGGTCGCCGGTGAAGACGAACCCCACCACGGCCGGGGCGGAGACGACGAACGACAGCACCGCCACGGGCCGGCGCCGACCGTCGAACAGCCTATCGGAGAGGACGCCGCCGCCGGTCCGCGACAGGACGCCGACTGCGGGGAGTGCGGCTGTTAGCAGGCCGCCGGTCGCCAGCGACAGGCCGAGTTCGTCGCTCAGGTAGCTCGGAAGCCAGCTATTGAGGAACAGGTAGAGCGAGAACGCGAGGAAACTCAGCGTCGAGAGCGTCCAGGCGTCGCGGTCGGTGAACAGTCGGACGACGCCCGACCACGTGGGGGCGTCGGCCTCGATGGCGAGGCCCCGGCCCTGCGTCGCCGCCAGGAAGACCGCGACGCCGACCGCCGCGATGGCCGCAAAGACGGGCAGGGTCGCCGGCCACCCGAACCGGGCCGCGACGAGCGGGCTTCCGAACTGGCCGAGCGCGAAGCCGACCGGCGCGCTCGCGGTGAATACTCCGACCGCCGTCGCCCGGACGTCCGGTCCGACGGCCTGGCCGACCAGGTTCGCGCCGGCGTTCCAGAAGACGACGTACGCGAACCCTCCGAGAATCCGCGAGGCGACCAGGCCCCAGTACGACCCGGTGACGGCGGCGTACCAGCCCCACCCGCCCGCGATCAGCAGCGCCGCCGCGGCCGCGGAGACGGCCCGGCGGACGTCTGTCCGGTCGAGCGCGACGCCGACCGGGATGCTGGCGGCCACCGCGGTCGCGTACATCACGCTCACGAGCCACCCCGCCGCGGCCGGCCCGACATCGAGCGACTTCCGGACCAGCGGGAGCACGCTCGCCGGCGCTATCTCGTACGCACCGCCGGCGGTCGACAGCAGGAACAGTCCCGCGACGAACCCGACCGTCCGGCCCCGCGTCATGGTCGTCTGGGGAGCGTCGCGCGAGTCGAGAGCGTCGGTCACGGTAGTCACTTCCGAGGAGAGACGTAAAGTTCCGGCCGTATCGGAAAATACGGTGGCCTATCGGCGATGCGACTCGGCGGCCGCCGAGTCGCATCGCCGGGCGTTCCGCGGCCGATGTTCGGACGTTCCGCGGCGGAGTCTGGACTACGGGTGACCGGGACCGACCGCAGTCGGTCCCGGTCGCGCTGACGGCGCTCAGGCGCTACAGATGTCGTGGAGGTCGTCCAGACAGTCGATGTCCCAGGTCGGCCAGCAGTTCAGGTCCCAGTTCTCGCGGTGGGGACGCCGGATGAACGCCGAGTCGATGCCGGCGTTCTCGGCGGCTCTGACGTCGGACTCGTTGTCGCCGACGAACAGCGCCGACTCGGCGTCGAGGTCGGCGAGCGCCCGGTCGAGGTAGTGGGGGTTAGGCTTGCGGCGGTCGAGGCTCTCGATGGTCGCCTCGCGGCCGTAGGCCGTCCCGAACATGTGCGAGACGTCGAAGTGGTCGAGCAGGAAGTCGACCGTCTCCTGCTGGTTGGAACTGACGATGCCCATCGTGGCGTCGAGGTCGGCGAGCGTGTCGACGTCGTCGTAGAAGGTCTTGCGTCCGGCGCGAGCCTCCTCCTGTTGGATCCGAGACGCGGTGGCGTCGAGTCGCCGCCAGAACGTATCGGGTTCGAGGTCGTACGCGCCGCAGACTTCGTCTACCATCGCGGGGGTCGCTCCCACGGTCATGTTCTCAACGTGGTCGGGGTCCGGGTCGGTCACGTCGAACTCCGCGAACGTCTCCCGGGTCGCCTCCAGGAGGACGTCGAAGCTCGTGCGGCCGACGAGGACACCGTCGTTGTCGAAGACGACGGTATCGTAGGTCATATTCCATCAACGAGGGGGGTAGTTATAAGCGTTTCACCCAGGCCGGCCGCGTGCCGAACGAATGCCCGCCGCGAGGTGCGCCGTCGTTTTCGGGTCTATCCTTGCCAGCACATTTTAAGTATGGAATTTGATAGCAAGAAGTAATAGACATTGAAAATTAGAATCCAAATAACCGAAACGCTCCCGTTCGAACGACGCCCCTTCGCGATTACAGACGCCGGACGCGCTCTCCGCTCCACGGCCGAAATCCGACGAACTCGCCATACGAGGGCCTCTATAGCTGTCAGCGGGTGTAATCACCTGCATCCGAAACGGTCACACGAACTGTTTCAAGTTTCCCCTCTCGGTCCCGTCGAAATCCGAGGGATTATCCCCGCTTATGCGTCTATTTCGGTATTTGGGCCACCAAAAACGAGGCCGGAATTCTCCGTCGTCCGCCCCCCGTGTCTCGGCGGGGCTCCGCCGCGACGGCCCAACACTGGAAATACAAAGAAATCTGTCTGTAATCTCTTCGATAACCCGAGCTATCGACCGAACGCCTCGACCGTGTCGGCGTCGCTCAGCGCCCGAGAATGCGCTGGGGGTTGTCGACGGTTATCTTCTCCACGAAGTCGTCGCTCACGTCCTGTGACGCGATGGCGTCGAGGTTCTCGGCGGTGCTCGGCGTGGTCGGGTAATCGGTACCGAAGATGACGCTATCCTCGAACCGTCCGATTTCGGGGAAGTACTTGGAAGTGAGGCGATGCGGCGGGATGCCGGACAGTTCCAGATAGAGGTTGTCGTGGCGGCGCACCAGGTCTTCGGCCTGCTCGTACCACGCGGGTCGACCGCCGTGGGCCATGACGACCGTGAGGTCGGGGAAGTCAACGAGCACGTCCTCGATCGGGAGCGGGGTCGCGTACTTCGTCCGCGACCCCTCGAAGACGCTCGACCCGACGTGGAACATCACGGGAACGTCGAGGTCGGCGGCCGCCGCGTACAGCGGATAGACGTGGTTCTCGTTCGGACTGAAGTACTGGTATGAGGGGTAGAGTTTCAGTCCCCGCATGCCGGCGTCGACGAGTTCCCGCAACCGCCGGACGGGCCGGAACTGCGTGTTCGGGTTGATCGACGCGAACGGAATCAGTCGCTCGCTCCGGTCGGCGTACCGGAGCACGTACTCGTTCGGCACGTCGATGTCGACGCGCGGCGTCTCGTGTGCGAGGACGACCGCGTACTCCAATCCCGCCTCGTCGAGCGCCGCTTCGACTGCACGTTCGGGAATCTCGCCTTCGTCGACGAACGTCTCGTACACTTCCGGGTTGAATCGCTCCATCAGGTCGTGAATCTGTTCGTTGAACTGCTCCGGCCGTCCGACGTGGACGTGGAAGTCGAGTCCTTCGACGTCGCTCACCGCTCGAATCGACGGGCGAGAATGCTAAAGAAGTTCGGGGACCGCCGGCGGCGACGAAGTAGGAAAACGTCGGACCGTCTCAGATGTCGGTGATTCGCGGATACGCGTCGTCGAGCGGTTCGGCGTCTTCGGGCAGGAGCGCCACGACGAGATGGGGTGCGTACGTCTCGAAGTAGTCGACGAGCGCGGCGATGCGTTCGGGGTCGATGGCTTCGAGCGAGTCGAGGAGCATGAACGGGACGGTCCGGTACACTTCGTGGGCGAGATACCCCGCGAGTCCGAACACGAGTCCCGTCACCTCGCGCTCGGATTCGCTCAGGTGGTCGACCGTATCCTCGTACGCCCGTCCCTCCGGCGTCGTCCGGACCACGTGCAGGTCGAACGTGGTTTCGTCGACGCGACGCCTCCCCTTCTGGACGGTTTCGTCGCGCCGTTCGATCCAGATACGTTCGAGGTTCCCGTATTCGAGGATGTCGAGCAACTCGTCCATGTGCTCGTTGAACGCCGTCACGGCCTCCTCTTCTATCCTCCCGATACGCTCCCGGAGTTCGGTGAGGTGCTCGCGAACCCGTTCGCGCTCGGCTTCGATTCGGGGAATCTCCTCGAGGTCGGACTCTATCGACTCGATTTCGGCCTCCGTCTCCTCGAGGTCGGACTCGATCCGTTCGGCCTCTAGTTCCAGTTGGCTCGCGCGCTTGCTCAGTTCGAGGATTCGGTCGTCGGAGTCGTCCCGGCGCAACTCCTCTACGGTTTCCTCCAGGGTCGCGACGCGGTCGGTCAACTCCTCTCGACGGTTCCTGAGGTCGTCAATACGCTCGCGGCGCTGTTCGATCTGATCGTCGATTCGTTCGAGTTGATGTTCGATCTGCTCGCGGCGTTGCTGACGCTTCTCGACCGTCTGTTTCTCCTCGCGAAGGTCGTCCAACTGCGAGGACGCCTCCTTGCGCTGGGAGAGCTTCTCGCGGTGGAGTTCGCGGAGGTCCTCCACCGTCCGTTCGACCTCCCCGCGCTCGACGTGCGACCCGCACGTCCAGCAGACGAGTTCCGTGTCCTCGGCGAGCAACTGTGCGCTTACGTGCTCGTCGTTCTCCGGGACGAGCGCCTCCCGAAGCTCGGAATCGCTGCCTTCGAGCACCTCCTGGTTGAACTTGATGATGTTCTGAAGCTGGTCGAGTAGCGAGTCGAGGGTCCGCTTTCGCTCCCGTAGCTCACCGATTCGGTGACCGAGGTCGCTGATCTCCTGAATCGAGGTCGGAAGTTCTTCTCGCTCTTCCCGGAGTTCCTCGCGCTCTCCCTTCAACGACTCCAACTGTTCTCGCTCCGAGTCGAGTCGCCGCCGCGTCTTTTCGAGGTCGCTGCGGGCGTCGCCGAGTTCGCTCAACCGCTCTTCGACCTCGGCCCGCTGTTCTCGCGTCTCGTCGACGCCCGCGTCGAGCGTTTCGATCTCGTCTCTCAGCGCCTCGAGTTCCTCGCGCTTGGCCGACAGGGACTCCCGCAGGGAGGCCCGTTCCCGTTCGAGTTCCGGGAGACGCTGTTCCCGCGACCGGCACCGCTCCAGTTCCTCGTCGAGTTCGTCCTTCTCCCGCTCCGCTTCCCGAATCTGCCTCTCGACGTCCGCCGTGTCGACGGGACGCATGATCACGTCTCGCAGGTCGTCGCCCCGGGCGACCGCACGGCGGGCCTCGTTGTCCTCGAGGAGGAAGGCGAACAGTTCCGCCGGAGTCGCGTCCGACAGGTAGGGTGAACCACCGGCCCTGACCGTCCCGTCCTCGCGGACGAACGTTCGGACGTAGGTTTCGTCCCCGATGGTGAGTTCGACCCGGCCCCGGTCGGCGTCGCCCTTCAGCACGTCCTCATCGCTGCCGAGCGCCGCCTTTATCGACCGGAGAAAGGAGGTCCTGTTGGTCGCGTTCCGTCCCTTGAGGACGGTGACGCCCGGGACGAGTTCCACCTCCGTCTCGTCGATCCCCCCGATGTTCCGTACCGAAACGGAGGCTTCCGTTTCCACCGCAGTGCTCTGGTTCATGGTTTCGTGTTGATGTCGTAGTTCTAAAACTCTAACTCCCTTCCGGGTAGTGATACTGACTAGCATGGGCTCCGGGCTCGGGCGCTCGGTCGACGGTCGAACGCGGCGACGCGTCGGTCCGGCTATCCGGTCAGTTGGCAGTCGCAACCGCCCTGTTCGAGCAGTTCCGTCACGTCATGAAGCGCGCCGCACGACTCGCAGGTGACCCGGAGGTTCACGAACACCTCGAACTCCTCGAGCGCCAACTCGTCGCCGTCGCGTAGCCGAGAGAGCGAATCGACCGTGACGGCTTCGGCCCGACTCCGCATCTTGTTCACTCGACTTCGCTCCTTGTCGGTCGAGAGGGTTCGCGTCCCCTTCTCGGCGCCGAGGCAGTTGCGGAGGTGTCGATACACGGTCTGGTGGGAGACGAACTGCTCCTCCACCCGTTCGACGTCGACCCCGTTTTCGTCTAGGACCGACCGCGCGCGTAGCCGCTCGGCTTCGAGCGTGTCGTCGTCGGTCAGGAGCGCGTAGAAGTTCTCGACGCACCCCTCGATGAGTTCCATCCCCTCCGCGCGCATCGCCGCACGGAGGAGTCGGCGATTGAACCGGTCGGCGAGACTGCGGACGCTCTCCTCCTCCCGCCGCTCGCCGGTCCAGCGCTCGACGAGGTCCGCGTTCGCACGTCGCAGGTCGTACGCGTCGACGAGCGAACCGACCTTGCAGGTGCAGTCGGGTTCGGCCTCCAGACGTCCGTTCGTGGGTTCGGTCATTCGGTTACTCCCCCGTTCGTGATACAGGTGTATGTATGTAACGAAGGCCGGTCGGCGTCCAAACTTTTTTAAAGCACTTCGCTGTAACTGTGAACGACATCACCATGGAAGTCACTGGCGAACGCACCATCGACCAGACTCCGGACCGTCTCTGGGACACGATACTCGACCCCGACACGCTCGAACAGACGATTCCCGGCGCACAGAGTCTCGAACAGGACGGTGACGTGTACGAAGGGACGCTCGAACGCGGCCTCGCTGGAATCTCGATCGAACTCTCGGCGACCGTCGAGGTCACGGACGAGGACCGCCCCGACTGGATCGACTGCGACATCGAGGGGACGGACAACACCATCAACAGCCGTGTCGACGGGCAGGCTCACGTCGAGTTCGAGGAGGCGGACGACGGGGCGACGACCCTCGTCTACGAAACCGACTTCGACTTCTCCGGAAAGCTCGCATCCCTCGGTTCCCGGATCATCAAGCGGAAGGTGAACAAGGACCTCGACACCTTCTTCTCCAACCTCGAGGAGCACGTCGAGGAGCAGGAAGCCGCCGCGTAATCCGCCTCATCGATTTCTTTCTCCGGTTCAGTTGTGTTAACGATACCCAAACGTTATATTACATTGTTTTGTATGACAGACCATGGCGAGAGGGCCATTAGCAGATGTAATAGAGAGTGGACCGGGCTTCAGAAGCGGTCTCGCCGACTTCGGCGAGTACCTCGACTTGAACAAGGTGGGGTCGGGCCTCACGGCGGCCATCTTCGGCTGTACCGGTCCGGCGCTCATCATCCTACAGGCGGCTTCCAAGGGGAACCTCTCGGACGCGCAGGCGACGTCGTGGTTGTTCGCCATCTACGTCCTCGGAGGAATCATCACGTTGGGGATGGCCCTCTACTACAAACAACCGATCATGGGGGCGTGGACGATTCCCGGCGCGGTGATGGTCGGCCTCGTCCTCGCCGACTTCAACCTGGCTCAGGCGGCCGGGGCGTACTTCGTCTCCGGCTTACTCGTCTTCCTGGTCGGAATCTCGGGGACGTTCCGGAGTGTAGTCGAGTACCTCCCGCGTCCCATCATCATGGGAATGATCGCGGGCGTCCTCATCGGCTTCACCATCGACATCGTCAACTCCATCGCGGAGGCGCCGCTCATCGCCGGTATCGCCTTCCTGGGTTACCTGGCGTTCTACCGCGCGGTACCGAGCGTGCCCGGCATCGTCGGCGCCATCCTCCTCGGTGGGGTCGCGGCGTTCTGGCAGGGAGCGACGGCACTGTCGGACGTGACGTTGCGCATCGCCACGCCGATTCTCGTCGCGCCCGCGTTCTCGGTCGAATCCATAGTCACCATCGCGCTTCCGCTGACCATCATGGTCATCGGCGCTGAGAACATGCAGGCCATCGGCGTGCTCCAGGCAGAGGAGTACGACCCGCCGATAAACTCGATGCTGATATTCAGTGGTCTCGGCGGTATGCTCGCTAGCCTCATGGGCGGCCACAACGCCAACATCGCGGGTCCGATGACCGCGGTCACCAGTAGCGACGAGTCGGGCTACCCGAAGGAGGGTCGCTACGCCGCGTCGGTCGTTGGCGGCCTCCTCTTCGGCGGCTTCGGCTTCATCGCGGCCGCGGCCACCTCCATCGTCAACGCCATCCCGAGCGTGCTGATATCGCTGCTGGCCGGCGTCGCGATGATCAGCGTGCTCATCAGCGCGTTCGAGGAGTCGTGGGTTGAGTCCGACCGCTACCGATACGGCGTGTTCTTCGCGCTCATCATCGGGATGTCGGGCGTCTCGTTCTACGACATCGGAGCGCCGTTCTGGTCGCTCGTCGGCGGCGTGTTCGTCTCGCTCGTCCTCGAACCCGACGACTGGGAGTTCCTGCGCTCGTCAAGCGCGACGACCGAGGAATCGCGCTCGGTCGACCAGTAGATATAATACCGGCTGGACGGTCACTACCACCCGTGACGTCGAGTGACTCCGGGTCGATCGACCAGCTGGTACAGGGTGCGGTGGACACGCACATGCACACGGCACCGGGTGCGTTCCCCCGCCACGACACCGACTTTTCGGCCGCGCGCACGGCGAAAGAGCACGGCATGCGCGCCATCGTGACGAAGAATCACCACTTCGAAACAGCTTCGCGCGCACAGAACGTGCGCGACGAGGTCGGGTTCACCGTCCTCGGCGGCATCACGCTCAACGAGTGGGTCGGCGGACTCAACCACCACGCCGTCGACGGCGTCGCCAACTTCGACGCCGACATCGTCTGGATGCCGAGCATCACGGCGGCGAACCACCTCGAAAACGCCGCGGTGCAGATGTTCGAGACCGAAGAGCAGGAGAAGGCCGGGATTTCGGTCCTCGACGAGGACGGCGAACTGACGATCGAGACGCTGGCGGTCCTCGACAGCATCGCCGAACACGGCCTCGTCGTCGGACTCTCGCACCTGAGCCCCGAGGAGGCCATCGCGCTCGTCGACGAGGCGACGAGTCGGGGCGTCGAGGAGTTCCTCGTCCAGCACCCCCACGCCGAGTTCCTAGACTACTCCCACGACCAGATGCGGACGATAACCGACCTCGGGGCGACGCTGGAGTTCCACTACATATGCACGAGCGAGATGATGGGCAACGCCGCGACCGTCGACGACTTCGTCGCGGCCGTCGACGCCGTCGGCCCCGAGAACGCCGTCATGGCGACCGACGGCGGTGCGACCGCGAACCCGCCCGCGATGGAACAGTTTGAGAGTTTCATCGGCGACATGCTGGACGCCGGCGTTCCGGAAGCCGACGTGGAGACGATGGTCAAGGACAACCCGAAGCGAATCTTCGACCTCGACTGACGGCCGCTACCCGGCCGAAGCGCCGACGGCGCGCCGCATCTGGTACGCGGAACCGGTACCTATTTACCCGCGGCAGGGATGATTGATACTGTTCGAGGTTAACAGATGTCAGCCGAAGTAGACCGCGAGATGGAAGAGTACTTCGAGTCGATGCCGTTCCTCCGGAACATCGGCATCGAGAACGCCGTCGTCGAGGACGGGACTGCGGAGTTCCACGTCCCGTACGACGAGAAGATAACGAACCACACCGTCGTCCACGGCGGCGTGATGGCGACCCTCGTGGACGCGACCGTCGCGGGTGCGATCCACAGCGACGCCGAGGCGCCCCTCGACGAGATGGAACCGCTGACCATCGACATGGACGTCAACTACCACGCGCCGGTGACGGAGGGCGACATCGTCGCCCGGGCGAACCTCGTCAAGCGCGGCGGGACGATAGCCGTGGGGGAAGCCGAGGTCACCAACGAGGGCGACCTCGTCGCGTCCGGCACCGCGACGTACTTCCAGAAGTGGAGATAGCCCGAACGCGACCGATACCCGGCCGACACACCAAACTCTTTTAGACGGTTCGACCACTCTCTGCGTGTGAACACCGATGAACATGGGACAAGTGTTTGCACGGGCCACGGACAGATACCCCGAGTCGACCGCGCTCGTGGACCCGACGGCCGACGTCCGATACACCTACCGAGAGTGGTACGACCGGGCGTTCGCGGTGGCGGCCGCACTCTCCGAGCGCGGAATCGGAGAGGGCGACCGCATCGCGACCGCGATGCGCAACCGGGCTGAGCTGGCGACGCTCTACTGCGCGACCCAACTGCTCGGTGCCGTGTTCGTCCCCTACAACTTCCGCACCTCGCCGACCGAACTCGCGTTCCTCGTGAACAACGTCGAACCGGCGGCGCTCGTCTTCTCGGAGGCGACCGCCGACAGCGTCGCGGCGGGCCGCGAGGAGTTCCCGAACGGGACCGACTTGCTCGCGCTCGACGAAACTCCGTCGTTCGCAGAGTCGTACGAGTCGTACCTCGACCGCCGGGACCCCGAGTTCGAACCGTCGTTCGTCGACCCCGACCGGACCAGCCTGATACTCCACACCGGCGGCACGACGGGTCGGCCGAAGGGCGTCCCGCGGAGTCACCGCAACACCTACGCCGCGGCCGTCGCCCACGCGATCCAGACCTCCTGGTCCCAGCGCGAGGCGACGCTCGGGTTGATGTCGCTCGCCCACACCATGGGAATCCACGCGCTTGCCGCCGTCCTGGTCCTGGGCGGCAAGTGGGTCACCCAGCGGGAGTTCTCGGCGGCCGCCACCCGTGACGCCATCCGGTCGGAGGGGGTCACCAGTCTCTACCTGGTTCCGACCGTCTACCACGACCTGGTCGAGTCACCCTCGATAGCCGACGCCGACGTATCGAGCGTCCGGAACGTCGCGTTCGCCGGCGCGAGCATGAGCACGACCGACATCCGCGCGGTCGCCGACCAGTTCGAACCGGAGTCGTTCGTGAACCACTACGGGAGCACGGAAGTGTACTCCCACGCGGTCTGCGAGCGACTACTGGAAAAGCCGGGGTGCATCGGGCGGGCGGCCATCAACACGCGCATCAGGGTGGTCGAACCGAGCGAGTTCGGCGACCTCGACCCCGAGGCCAGGGTCGACTCCGGCGAGGTCGGCGAGATCATCGTCGACGCCTCCTCTCCGGAGGCGTTCGACGGCTATCTCGGGGCCGACGACGACCGCACGCTCGTCGACGGGTGGTTCTTCACCGGCGACTTGGGCTACCGCGACGCCGACGGCGACCTCTTCATCATCGGCCGCATCGACGACATGATAATCAGCGGCGGCGAGAACATCTACCCCGTCGAGGTCGAGAGCGTCCTCGAATCCCACGACCTCGTCCGGGAGGCGGCGGTCGTCGGTCGCCCGAGCGAGCGCTGGAACCAGACGGTCGCGGCGTTCGTCACAGTCACCGCCGCGTCGGGCGACGTGGACTTCGAGTCGGCGGTCGCCGAACTCGACGAGCACTGTAGGCGGAGCGAGGGTCTCGCGAACTTCAAGCGCCCGCGCAAGTACTTCTTCATCGACGAACTCGCCAAGAGCAACGTTGGCAAGATTCTTAGGAAAGAGTTACAAAAGAAGGAGTTGGACATCAACGTACACGCGGAAGTGGATGTGTAGTCATCCGAACCCGTACGGAGATTCGCATGTATCCAAGCCAGTTCGAACACGTTCCGGTCGACAGCGTCGACGACGCGGTCGCCGCGCTTCAGGAGTACGAGGACGCGGAGTTGCTCGCGGGCGGTCAGAGCCTCGTACCGTTGCAGAAGACGCGGTTCGCGTCCCCCGACTATCTGGTCGACATCACTGGAATCGAGGAGCTACAGTACGTCGACGACGCGGGCGACGCAGTGGAAGTCGGGGCGCTCGCCAGTCACACCCAGATACAGCGGGCACAACCCGTCAAAGACCACGTCTATCTCTTCAGCGAGTGCATCGGCCAGATCGCCGACTGGCCGGTCCGCAACCAGGGCACGTTCGGGGGAACGGTCGCCGAGGCCGACCCGTCCGGCGACTACCTGCCCGTCCTCCAGATTCTCGACCCCGAAATCACCCTCGTCGGACCCGACGGCGAACGGACCGTCCCGTTTGAGGAGTTCTACCTCGGGATGTTCACCGTCGACATGGAGGAGGGCGAACTCATCACGCGGGCCCGCCTGCCCAAGTTGACGCCGTCGTCCGACGCAGCGGGAATCGGCAGCACCTACAAGAAACACGCAGAGCGCTCCGGCGACTACGCGCTGGCCAGCGTCGCGGCCATCGTCGAGGTCGACGATGCGGGTGACGTGACCGACGCTCGACTGAGCGTCGGCGGTGTCGGCCCGCTGACCCGCCCGGAAGAGGCCGAGTCGCTCGTCGAGGGGACCGACCTGGACGACGACGTCCTCGCGGAGGCCGCCGCCGCCGTCCGGGAGGCGGTGCTCCCAGACGAGGAGGGGCCGGAGGGCGACTACAAGGAGGCGATGGCTGGAGAGTTCACCGAACGAGCACTCGAAACCGCGTACGAACGCGCGACCGAAAGCATATGAGCAAATCCGAACCCACGACCACCGTGACGGTGACCGTAAACGGCGAAGAGTACGTCAAAGAAACCGAGGACCGGAAACTTCTGGTCCACTTCCTCCGGGAGGACCTCGGCCTCACCGGGACCCACCAGGGGTGCGTCGTCGGCAAGTGCGGGGCCTGCACCGTCCTCCACGACGGGACGCCCAAGAAGTCGTGCATGCTGTACGCCGCCCAGATTGACGGAGACGAGATCACGACCGTCGAGGGTCTCGCCGACATCGCCGAGGCGGAGGGTAACGAGATGGAGACCCGCGACGGGGCGACGCTCCACCCGCTCCAGATGGGGTTCAAGCGGAATCACGGACTCCAGTGCGGTTTCTGTACGCCCGGGTTCCTGATGACGTCGTACGCGCTCCTGCAGGAGAACGAGGACCCCGACGACGACGAGATTCGGTCGGCCCTCTCGGGCAACATCTGTCGGTGCACCGGGTACAACTCGATCGTCGAGAGCGTCGAGTGGGCGGCCGCGGAACTCGCCGGAGCAGACGACGGGGCCGGCGGGAGCGACGGAAACGAGGACGGCGCGGTTTCGACCGATGGCGGATTCTCGACCGACGGCGCCGCCGGTGGGTGTCCCTGTCGCCGCGACTACCCGACGGGAGGTGACGGCGAGTGAGCGAGTCGGTTCCGCAGGAGTCCGAGGAGGCCGACGAGTCGGACGCCGGATACGTCGGCGAGACGTTCGGGCGCCGCGAGGACGACCGACTCGTCCGCGGCGAAGGGAAGTTCATGGACGACTTCGACCCCGTCGGGAACCTCCACCACCTCGCGTTCCTGCGCTCGCCGCTCGCACACGGGACGATCGAGTCGATCGACACCGAGGCGGCGGAGGCCCGCGACGACGTGCGGTGCGTCCTGACCGGCGCAGACGTCGCCGAGCGGATGGATCCGTTCGCCGTCGGCGTCCAGAACCCGCCGGAGTACTACCCGATGGCCGTCGACAAGGTCCGGTACGACGGCGAACCCGTCGCCGCGGTGGTGGCGACCAGCAAGTACGCGGCCAAGGACGCCCTGGAGGACGTCGAAGTCGAGTACGGCCGACTCGACCCGGTCACGGACGAGATGGAGGCCCTCCAGAGCGACGCGCCGCAGCTCCACGAGGACGGTAACCTCGCGAACGAGCGGACGCTCAAGTACGGCCCGGTCGAGGAGGCGTTCGAGGAGGCCGACCACGTCGTCGAGTCGGAGTTCGAGTTCCCCCGATACACGAGCGCCCCGCTGGAAACCTACGGCGTCATCGCCGACTACGACCGCGGGCGCGACACCGCGACCGTCTGGTCGAACTTCCAGGGTCCGTTCACGATGCACCCCGTCGTCGCCGGCGCGCTGGGGATGGCCGAGAGCGACCTCCAGTTCAAGGTCCCGGCCGACAGCGGCGGAAGTTTCGGCATCAAGGCCCACATCTACCCCTACATCGCGGCGACCGTCGTCGCGTCCGAACTCGCGAAGGTCCCCGTCAAGTGGATCGAGAGCCGGCGAGAGCACCTCCGCGCGAGCGCCTGTCACACCGACCGGGTCCAACGGATGCGCGGGGCGGTGACCGACGACGGCGACATCCTCGGCGTCTGGGTCGAACTGTACGACAACTTCGGCGCGTACGTCCGGGCGCCCGAACCGGGCAACACGTTCCGGCCGCTCGCGAACTTCGTCAACACCTACGACTTCGACGCGTTCGGCGGCGACTTCTACGCCGTCCAGACCAACAAGTGTCCGGCCGGCCTGAACCGCGGCTACGGCTGTCACCAGTACTACTTCGGCCTCGAACGCCTCGTCGACCAGATGGCCGAGGCGGTCGACATGGACCCGACCGAGTTCCGGTCCCGGAACTTCATCGACGCCGACGAGTTCCCCTACGAGACGCCGACCGGCGGCGAGTACGACAGCGGACGCTACGCCGAGGCGCTCGAACGCGCGAAGGAGTTGTTCGACTACGAGGCGTACCTTGACCGCCGGGAGGAGGCCCGGGAGGACGGCCGGTACGTCGGCATCGGCTGTGCGGGCATCGTCGACCCCTCCGCGTCCAACATGGGGTACGTCTCGGTGGCGCTCTCGCCCGAAGACCGCTCGAAGTCCCACCTCAAGTCGGGGGCCGCCAGCACGGTCACCATCCAGATGCAACCCGACGCCAGCCTCGTGGTCGAACTCGACTCCGCGCCGAGCGGCCAGGGCCACGAGACGACCGCGTCCCAAATCGTCGCCGACGAACTCGGCGTCGAACCGGAGGACGTGAACGTCATCGCCGGCATGGACACGACCGAAAAAGCTTGGAGCATCTCCTCGGGGTCGTACTCGTCGCGCTTCGGAACCGCCGGCCACAGTGCCGTCCAGAAGACCAGCGAGAAGGTGGGCCGGAAGATGAAGCGCATCGCGGGCTACCTCCTGGATGTCGACCCGTCGACCCTCGAACTCCGGGACGGCCGCGTCCACGCCCCGGACGACGACTCGGTTTCGGTCAAGCGTGTCGCCGGGACGGCCCACTGGAACCCCGACCACCTGCCGGAGGGCGAACAACCCGGAATCTACGAGCACCACACCTACAGCGTCGCCGACTCGAAGCCCATCGGCGATGACGACACCATCAACTCCTCGGGGACCTACGGCTACGGCATCCAGCTCGTGGCGGTGGAGGTCGACGCCGTCACCGGAGAGATAGAGGTCCTCGACTACGTCGCGGTCCACGACAGCGGCACCATCGTCAACCCCCAGATCGTCGAGGGACAGATCGAGGGCGGCATCTTCCACGGGTTCGCCGGCGCGCTCTACGAGGAACTCGAGTACGACGACACCGGCACGCTACAGGCCGACACGTTCATGGACTACGCGGTTCCGACCGCGAAGGAGGTGCCGGAGATAGACACCGACCACCTCGAAACGCCGTCGCCGAAGACGCCGCTCGGCTCGAAGGGCACCGGCGAGGCTGGGACCGAGGCGGCGCCCGCGGTCATCGCCAACGCCGTCGACGACGCGCTCGACCCCGCTGGGGTCGAGATAACGAGCCTCCCGCTCCGGCCCCAGAAGATTTGGTCGCTCCTGCGGGACGCCGACTCGGCCGACTCGGAGTCGTAGTCACCGCCCTTCTTTCTCGAATAAACGTCGGGTGTGTCACTCCGAACGCGAACTGGTCCATCGTTGTTGCCTTATCTGCCAATCCTCCATTCCCCGCTATATTACAAACGTACGGATGTAACGCAATTCCCGGAACGCCGGTCGTCGCAGTTATCGAACACAAACTTTTTAGATGGTTCGAGCATTTGCTATACCGACACGGTAGGACGAGTTAGCTATGCACATGGGCAGAGTATTTCATCGAACTGTGGAACGGTTTCCGGAACGAACCGCGGTCGTGGACCGAGACGAGGGGGTGAGATACACGTACGAAGAGTGGAACGACCGGGTGAATCGGCTCGCGTCTGCGCTGGCCGACCGCGGCGTCAGACCCGGTGATCGGGTCGGGGTGGTGATGCAACCGCGAGTTCAGGCCGGAACCGTCTACTGGGCGCTCCAGAAGGTCGGGGCGGTGTTCACGCCGTACAACATCCGCGCCGCCGCCGACGAGATCGAGTTCCTCGTCGGGAACACTGAACCGGAGTTCCTGTTCTACTCGTCGGTCGCGCGCCGGGCGGTCGACAGGGCCCGTGAGAACTTCGAGACGACCGACCGACTGGTGTACGTCGACGAGGACGCTCCCGAGTACGCCGAGCGCTTCGACGATTTTCTCGCCGACGGTTCCCATGAGTTCGCCGTCGCCGACGCTGACTCCGACGCGACCAGCGTCATCCTCCACACCAGCGGTACCACCGGACGGCCCAAGGGCGTTCCGCGAAGCCACACGAACACCTACGCGGCGTCGACGGCCCACGCGATTCAGTCGCAGTGGACCGAGGGCGAAGTGACGCTCGGCCTCATGCCCATCTACCACACGATGGGGCTTCGGTCGCTGGCGACGACGACCATCCTGAGCGGCACCTGGGTCGCCCAGCGGTCGTTCTCCCCGAGACAGACGGCCGAACTCATCGAGTCCGAGGACGTCACCGGTCTCTATCTGGTGCCGACCGTGTTCCACGACCTGGTGAAGTCCGACGTCGCCGACCGCACCGACTTCTCTAGCGTCGAACGCCTCGGCTACGCGGGGACGCCGATGACCGCCTCGGTCCAGCGGACCGTCCGCGAGACGTTCGAACCCAGTGTCTTCGTCAACCACTACGGGAGCACGGAGGTGTACACCTACAGCACGTGCTCCTGGATCGACGAGAAGCCGGGGTGTGCCGGCCGTGCCGGAATCAACACCCGTGTCCGGGTCGTCAAGCCAGACCGCGACGGTACCGTCTCGCCGACGGAGACGGTCCAACAGGGCGAGCTCGGCGAGATCATCGTCGACGCCTCCTCTCCGGAGGCGTTCGACGGCTACCTCGACCGACCCGAGGCCGACGAGAAGTCGTTCAACGAAGGCTGGTACTTCACCGGCGACCTGGGCTACCGCGACGAGGACGGCGACCTCTTCGTCTCGGGGCGCGTCGACGACATGATAATCAGCGGCGGCGAGAACATCTATCCCGTCGAGGTCGAGAACACCCTCGACGACTGCGAGGAGGTCGAGGAGGTCGCCATCGTCGGCCTCGACGACGAGCGCTGGAACCAGGTGGTCACGGCGTTCGTGACGCCGACCGAGTCCACCGACGCGGTCGACTTCGCCGCGCTCGCCGACTACCTCGACGGCCACTGCCGGGAGAGCGACGACCTCGCGAACTTCAAGCGGCCGCGAAAGTATGTCTTCGTCGACGAGATCGTCAAGAGCAACGTCGGGAAGATTCTGCGCCGGGAACTCGTCCTCGACGACCTCGACGTGGAGGTCCACGCAGAAGTCGACGTCTGACCGGACCTGCGGGCGGACCCCGGCGACCCAGTCGACCGGACCGGCGGGTCAGTCGAACGCGTCGGTCCGCTCGTGAATCGGCCCCGCTCGGTTCGCCAGTCGGCCGCCGTCGCGCCCGTTACGAACGGCGATGAGTTCGCTCACGATGCTGAAACCGACGGCGATCGGCTCGTCGCCGCCGATGTCGAGTCCGACGGGGGTCGCGATTCGGTCGAGCGCCGCCTCGTCGAGTTCCCGTCCGTCGGCTCGGAGGCGCTTGCGAACCTCGCGGAACCGCTTTCTGGGACCCATCAGTCCGACGTAGGGAACGCCCGCGTCCAGGAGACTGTCGAGGGCGAGACTGTCGTCGAGGAGGTTGTGCGACATCAGGACGGCGTACGTGTGCGCGGGCGCGTCCACCAGGTCGCGGAGGTCGGCGGGACGGACCACGGTCACCTCGTCGGCGGCCGGGAATCGGTCGGCGTCGGCGTGACCGCCCCGCGCGGTCGCGACGCGGACGCGGAACCCCGCCCGCCGGGCGAGCGACGCGACCGGATTGATGTCCTCCTGCCCGCCGAACAGCAGGAGGTCCGGCGTCGGTTCCACGCCGTCGACGAACACCCGTACCGTTCCCTCGTCCGTCTCGACGGAGGCGTACCCCGACTGGCGACTCTCGGCCTCGCCGTCCGAGCGGCCCAGACTCTGCCGGACGACGCCCGCCGGGAGCGAGGGTCTTCCTTCGTGGACGCGCCCGGACTCGGTGACGACGCACCGGTCGCCGACCTCGACATTGGGGTCGGTCGACGTGACCGCGGTCAGCACCGTAGCGCTTCGTTTCGCGGCGAGTTCGTCGAGCGCCGGGTCGATGCTCGCGTCGACCGGTTCGACCAGCACGTCGATGACCCCGTTACAGCCCAGACCGAGTCCCCACGCGCCCTCGTCGTCGGTCAGGTCGTAGGTCGTCGTGGACGGGGCGCCGCTCTCGATGACGGATTTGGCGACCTCGATGAGCGGCCCCTCCAGACACCCCGCGGTGACCGCCCCTCTGCTGTCGCCGCCGGACTCGACGACCATCTTCGCGCCCGGCCGTCGATAGCCCGACCCTTCGACGTCGACGACGGTCGCGAGCGCGGCGTCGATGTCGTCCTCTCGGTATCGGCGTATCGTCCGATGGATGTCGGTACTGGTGGCACTCCACGGACTCTCGGCTGCGTCCATCATGTCGGCGTTCTTCGGACGGATACTCCCTCGATAGTTATGCCTCTGTCGATTGGCGTAGTTTCGAACATTTTGGTGGCCTTGGGGATAGATATCAAACAAACCGGAAAATGGATCCGGATTGGTTCTCAACTAGAATAATAATAATAACAATTACAGAGCCACAGTTACTAACCAGAGGGTGCAATTCCCGAAAGAAGTTCAAGATTAGGCGGAAAGTGTTCGGAATAGCTACGGATTAACAAAAAACCTTAAGAAGAAATTATTTCTCCTGGTTCGATACAACTACGAACTACACGCTCGAACGCGCTTTCCGGTTCTTCGAAGGCGGCCGGGAAACCTGGCGTCCGGTCGTGACGGGAATCACCCGTCGCTCTCACGGTTTACTCGTAGGCCTCGCGGATACGCTCGAACTGCTCGTCGGACAGCGACACGTCGGTGGCGCCCAGGTTCTCCTCCAGTTGGTCGACCGTGCGCGCGCCGACGATGGGGATGCACTGGAACTCCCGCTGGTCGGCCAGCCACCGCAGCGACACCTGCGCGGGCGTCGCGCCCTCCTCGTCGGCGACCGCTTCTATCGCCTCCAGCACGTCCCACTGGGAGTCGTCGAACCGCTCTCTCCACTCGTAGAGGTCGCCCCGCGACCCTGCGGGGTTGTCGCCCTCGCGGTCGTACTTCCCGGTGAGGAAGCCGCCTTCGAGCGGCGAGTACGGACAGACCGCGAGGTCCTGGTCGGCGCAGACGTCGAGGTAGTCGGCCACCGGGTCCCGGTACGCGGCGTTGAACCGGGGCTGGGTGACCTCGAAGCGTTCGAGGCCCTCGACGTCGCTGGTCCAGAGCGCCTTGGTCAACTGCCAGGCGGCCATCGAACTCGCGGCGAGGTAGTTGACCTTCCCCTCCCGGACGAGGTCGTTCAGCGTCTTCAGCGTCTCCTCGATGGGCGCCTCCTCGTCCCAACGGTGGATGTAGTAGACGTCGAGGTAGCTCGTGCCGAGTCGTTCCAGGGTGCCCTCTATCTGGGCCCGGATGTGCTTGCGCGAGAGGCCGCGGTCGTTCGGCCCGTCGGCGAAGCCGAAGTACACCTTCGAGGCGAGCACGAAGTCCTCCCGGTCGTGCTGGGAGAGCCAGTCGCCGATCCACTCCTCGGCGGTGCCGTTGGGGTCGCCGTAGACGTTCGCGGTGTCGAGGAAGTTCACGCCGCGGTCCCAGGCGGCGTCGAGCAGGTCGTGAGCGGTGTCGCGGTCGGTTTCGACGGTGCCGTCGGATTCCTTGCCGAAGCGCCACGTGCCGAAACAGATTTCGCTGACCTTCGTGCCGGTCGAACCGAGTCGGACGTACTCCATGCTCGCGGTGTCGCCGTCGTCGCCCATAGTTCTGTGCGTGGCGGAGACTGACGGGGAACGCGGGGTCGAAGACGCAGGACGGAATCAGCTCCTAGCTCTCCGTTTTCGATAACGTAAACGTAAACGACAGAGAAGGACGCGGTCGGGTGAGACGCGGTCGGCCGAGACGCGCCGACCGGCGCGTCTCGGTCGACTCCGTTGCAGGTTCGCGTTCCGCGCGAGCTTCAGCCGTCGTCCGATTCGAAGAGCCACGCCTCCGACTGTGCCATCGCGCCGCGCTCGTCGACGGCGCGGGCGACCAGCGGACATCCCAAATTCGGCGCGTAGGTGAGTCGCGCGGTGTCGCTCGACCCGTCGAGTTCCGAAACCTCGATCACCTCGTCGCACTGGCCGATCCACCAGACGATGCGGTCGAGGTCGCCGTCGGGATCCTCGGCCCGCGCGACGAACTCGACCGGTTCGGTCGAGTCGCGCGAGCCGGTGACGGCGTCGCCGGTCGGTTCGACCTTCTCGACCGTCGGCGGTCGGTTCCCGTCCGCGGTCACCCGGACCGTCCACTCGACGGTTCCGATGGGGTCTGCGCCCTCCTCGTCGGCCCGACCGTCGTCGTACAGCGCGGCCTGGACGCGGTGGGTTCCCGTCGAGTCGAACGTCTGCGTGTGGGTGCGGCGACCGTTCGAACCCAACTGCCCGTAGAACGCATCGGGGCCGTAGTCGCGGCTCCCGTCGACGTACCAGACGGCGTCGGGGTAGTCGCCGCGATAGCCGCGGGCGAGCGCCTCGAACAGGACCGTCGTGCCGGGCCTCGCGGTGAACTCCCGCTTCGGGCCCACGCGGGCGACTCCTCGCGGCGCGTTGCCCGGGGTCAGTCGGTCGCCGTCGAGGGAGGCGGTCGCGGGACCGACGAGCGCGAACTCCGTCACGTCGCCGGTGTACTCGAACTCGTCGGCGCCCCGGTCGGGGCCGACGTGACCGGCGGCCCGGTCGCTCGACACCCGGTCGCCGCCGTCGCGCTGTCGGACCGACCCGGTCACCTCGAACTCATAGGCGGCGAAGCCGCCGCCCTCGCTCTCGATTCGGAGGACGTTCGTCCCGGAACGCGACGGCACGTCCTCGGCCGTGAGGTCGCTGTCGGGTGCCGGATACAGCGACGGGAGGACCCGGTAGTCGTTCCGCAGCACGCGCGCGGGGCCTGCGAGCGCGAAACTCGTCAGTTCGCCAGAGTACGAGAAGGCGTCGGCGCCGCGGTCGGGGCCGACGTGGCCGCGCGCCCGGTTGCCCGAAACCTCGTCGCCGCTGTCTTTCTGTTGGAGCGACCCGCTGACCGTGAACTCGTAGGCCGCCACCCCGCCGCCCTCGCTCACTATCTCGACGGTGTTCGTGCCTTGGGCGGTCCCGCCGGCCGCGACCGGACCGCCGGCCAGCGTCGCGGCCCCCGTCGCCGCGAGTCCTCGGAGGAACGTTCGTCGGTCGTTCTCTCTCCCCATGCGACGCAGTATTCTAGAATGCCACTAAGGTATACTCTGCTTATCGAGGCTAACCGGCGACTACTACCGACTACCGGCCGCGGAGTCGGACCGACGGTCCAACTCCGCGACCCGCTCTACTCCGAGACGGCGCAGTCGCGGTCGGGTCGCATTCACAGTCGCGGTCCCGGTAGCGGCCGGCGTGCCGGGCCTCAGAACTCGGTGACGACCTCGACCCCGACCGTGCCGTAGTCGTCCATCGCGGCGAGGCGGTCGGGCACGTCGGCGAGCGCGACCTCCCGGGTCACCAGGTCGGCGGGCGAGACGGTGCCGCGCTCGACCATCCGGAGGAGTTCGTCGTAGCGGGTCGGCGGCATCCCGCGCGAGCCGTGGAAGGTGATCTCCCAGCGGGTCATCGCGTCGGTCGGGAGCGACACCTCCCCGCGCTCCTCGTCGGTCGTCAGGCCCAACTGGACGTGCTGGCCCCGCGGTCGGAGGCAGTCGACGGAGTTGCGGCACGTCTCGGCCGTCCCGAGCGCGTCGACGGAGACGTGCGCGCCGCCCGAGTCGGTCGACGGCGCTCGGCTTCCGCTCCGGGCGCCCTCGCCGTCGGTTCCGGTCAGCAGGCGAATCGCGTCGGGGACGCCGCCGGGTTCGGCGGCGTTGACCGTCTCGTCGGCGCCGAGTTCGCGGGCTTTCGCCAGTTTCTCCTCGGTGATGTCGACCGCGACGACGTTCGCGCCGAGCGCGTCGGCGATATGTACCGCGGACAGGCCGACCCCGCCGCAGCCGTGGACCGCCACCCAGTCGCCGGAGGTGAGGTCGGCGCGGTGGGCCAGCGCGTGGTAGGCCGTCGAGAACCGACAGCCCAGCGCGGCCATCTCGGTCGCCGAGACGCCCCGGGGGAGCGCGACCGCGTTGTAGTCGGCGTAGGGGATGTGGACGCGCTCGGCGAACGCGCCGGGGGCGTCGGCCTCGAAGCCGAGCGCGATGCCGTCCGTACAGACGTTGCCGTGGCCGTTCCGGCAGTACTCGCAGTCGCCGCGCCCGAGGTTGAACGGGACCGCGACCCGGTCGCCCTCGCGGAACCGGTCGACGGCCGACCCGACCGCGACAACTCGGCCGGCGGGTTCGTGGCCGAGAATCTGGCCCGCGGGCACCTGGTCGTCGGCCCACTCGCCGTGGCCCTTCCAGGCGTGCCAGTCGGACCGGCAGACGCCGCAGGCTTCGGTTTCGATCACGACGCCATGGTCAGCGAGGTCGGGTTCGGGGACGTCCTCGACTGCGAGGTCGCCGTAGTCGCGCAGCACTGCCGCTTTCATGTTCGGTAGTTCGCGGTGAGACGCTTAAATCGCCGCGTCGGGGCAAACGTCTCGTGCGAGTATCCGCCTTCGAGTCTTTCGGGGTGCCGGACCGTCCGGGGGTTTCGAGGGAGAACCGCCGCCACGGCGCGTGCTGGCGCGGTCCCGCGGTTTGGGACCGCGCCTTCGTCGCGCGAGGGATGAGTGAGTGAGCGGAGCGAACGAGCGAATCGGTTGGGGAGGAATGTGGTTTGCGGTGGCGGTTGCTGTGCGGTACTCATTTGTCGAGTGTAAGTAGCGGTCGCTGGTGCGTTATGGAGTGCAAGTAGCGGTCGCTGGTGCGGTTGCTGTAGTTGTGGCTGTCGCGGTTTCGAAGGCGGTTGCAGAAGCGATTACGGCCACAGAGTACACGAATTCGACGACGTGCACCGGGTCGCGTAGATTGCTTTCGTGCTCCTGTTGGCCTTCCTCGCGGTCTTCCGGGCGTCGGTGATCTCGTCGGTGTTCTCATACGCGAGCGTCGACACCGTCACCGTCTCGCGTCACGCATTAGCTCCTGGCCGGACCCGGTACGACTCTCGCCTTAGTTACACGTCCATTCGAACACCGATCGAACGGACCATCCCCTTTCCGTCTTCGAATATCACCGGTAATAATCACCGGTGGATTTATAGATGCTGTTTGTCGACTGGTAGGTGAGACGTCATGAGAAATATTACCATAGAACGGGCGGCACGCATCGTGAGCACGGCGGCGACGGGTGGCCGACCATGACGGCCGGCGACGACCCCGTCGAGGGCGACATCGCACCGGAGGGGCCGACGCTCGACCCCGACTCCGAGCAGTCGGACTTCGTCGAGTACGGCATCGACGACAAGCCACCGCTCGGCGAGTCCGTTCTGCTGGGGTTCCAGCACTACCTGACGATGATTGGCGCGACGGTCGCCATCCCGCTCGCGCTCGCGGGCGCACTCGGGATGTTCGAGGCCGCGCCCGGCCAGGTCGGACGGCTCATCGGGACGTTCTTCGTCGTCTCGGGTATCGCAACACTCGCTCAGACGACCATCGGGAACCGCTACCCCATCGTGCAGGGTGGCACCTTCTCGATGCTCGCGCCCGCGCTCGCCATCATCGGCGTGCTCTCGACGCAGGGCGTCGGCTGGCAGGGGATGTTACAACACCTGATGGGCGCGGTCATCGTGGCCGGCCTCGTCGAGGTGCTCATCGGCTACTTCGGCGTGATGGGTGCGTTGAAGCGGTACATGAGCCCCATCGTCATCGCGCCGACCATCGCACTCATCGGCCTGGCGCTGTTCAGCGCGCCCCAGATTACGGACCCGAACCTCTCGGCTCCGGGGACCGGCCAGAACTGGTGGCTGGTCGGGCTGACGCTCGTGCTCATCGTCGCCTTCTCGCAGTATCTCGACACCTACAACCGCGCCTTCCGGCTGTTCCCGGTACTACTCGGCATCAGCACCGCGTGGATTATCGCGGCCGTCCTGTCGGTCGCCGGCGTGTACGCCTCGGGGTCGGTCAGCTACGTCGACCTCTCGTCGGTCGCCAGCGCGTCGCTCATTCAGCCCATCTACCCCTTCCAGTGGGGGATGCCCGACTTCCGGCTCTCGTTCATCATCGGGATGGTCGCCGGGATGCTAGCGTCGGCAATCGAGAGCTTCGGCGACTACCACTCGGTCGCGCGGATGGCCGGGCGGGGCGCGCCGAGCAAGAAGCGCATCGACCACGGCATCGGTATGGAGGGCCTCGGAAACGCCTTCGCCGGTATCATGGGCACAGGTAACGGCTCGACATCCTACACCGAGAACGTCGGCGCCATCGGCATCACCGGCGTCGCCAGCCGTCACGTCGTCCAGATCGGCGCCGTCGTGATGGTCGTCGCGGGGTACGTCGGCTACGTCGGCCAACTGTTCGCGACCATCCCCGAACCCATCGTCGGCGGACTCTACCTCGCGATGTTCGGCCAGATCGTCGCAGTGGGCCTCTCGCAACTGCAGTTCGTGGACCTCGACAGCAACCGGAACGTGTTCATCGTGGGCTTCGCACTGTTCGCCGGCCTCGCCATCCCCGGCTACATGGGCGCGGTCGGCGGCGCCGACGCGTTCCAGCAGGGGATGAGCAACGTCGCCGTCCTCGGGCCGATCCTCGGCTCCGAACTCGTCTCGACGACGCTGTTCGTCATCGGCGGAACCGGGATGGCGGTCGGCGGCATCGTCGCGTTCTTCCTCGACAACACCATCGACGGGACCCGCGAGGAGCGCGGTCTCGTCGCCATGAAGGAGATGTCCGAGGACGACAGCGACTTCCAGTCGTTCTGGGACCGCTTCGGCGGGTCCGAACCGGAAGAACCCGCGCCGCGGGCCGACTGAGCGGCGCGCTCGGGCGCTTCGCGCGTTCGACCGGCCGCTCGTTTCACAACGACCGCCCTTTTATACGGTGGCCTCCCAACGCTGTGACGATGACAGACGTGGCCGACGCGCTGGACGGCGACGAACGAATCCGGGAGCGACTGGCGCTCCGAACCGGCGGGACGGTCGCGCTGACCGACGACCGCGTGCTCGTGGACGCCGAGGGGTCCGTCACCGCGGTGGCGCTGGACGACGTGGCGGAGGTCACGGTCGAGGACCTCGACTGGTTCCTCGCCGTGCTGAGCGCACTGCTCGTGGGTTACGGCCTCTACTCGATTCCGCGGAGCGTCCCGCTCGGCGTCGCGTTCGCGGCGTTCGGCACCGCGAGCCTCTACTGGACCTACCGCAAGCGCGGGAAGGTCCGCATCAAGGTGGCCGGACGCGCAAAGCCGCTGTCGGTGTTCCCGGCCGACACCGAGGGCTTCTCGGCGGCGTTCGAGTCGGCGCTGGCCGCCGACCGGTCGGCGGCCAGCACCGACGGCCGGGAGACCGAGGCGTAGACGGCCGAGAGTACGAGGCGTGGGCGGCCACGAGAACGAGACGTGGACGGTCGGCGGGTTCCGCCGCGGCGTCGCCCGCGTCTCGCCGCTCTGCTTTCACCAACCGCCGCCTCTCCGCTCTCGCCGACAGCCCAACCGCCGCCCGCTAACCTCGTCCGTTCAGTTCGCCAACCGATTCACAAAATATTTCTCGGTCGGACTCGCAGTGGCGCGTGACACCCCGTGCCCTCCAGACTCCCCCGCAGACGGTTCCTCGGCGGCTTCGCCGGCGTCGGCGCCGCGAGTTACTCCGGCTACCGGTTCCTCCCCGCGACGGCCCTGCCGGACTCGGTTCTCGGCGTCCGTATCGAACGAATCGACGTCCCGGCGGTCGACACCTCGCTGGCGGTCGCGCCCGACGCGCTCGCGTCGGCGCGCGACCACCTCCGCGACGTCGTCGACCGCGCGGAGTCGGCGTGGGCGAACGTCGACGACTCGGACGTCTCCGGCGAAACCGAGGAGTTCGACCGCTCGCTCGAGAGCACCCTCGACGGCGCCAGGAAGAAGCTCTCGGCGACGAAGGACGCCGAACCGACCACGGAGGCGCTGAAGGAAGTCCGGTACGGCGTCAACCGTGGGACGTGGTCGCTCGCCGCCGCGAAGGCCATCTCGGAGGACTACGAGGCCGACGCCCTCCGCGAGCGGTCGGAGGCGCTCTTCCGCGACGCGAACGACTTCGTCGACGCCACGTCCTACGACGTCGCCGACCCGCGCCGAGGTCTGGCGTACCTCTACCGGACCGAGCGGGCGGTCCACTTCGCCCGGATGAGCGCCCACGGCGGCACCTACTTCTCGGGCGAGTCGGTCGGCGAGTCCGAGTACGACCACCGCGAGGCCGTCGAAGCTATCCGCGGCGCGATAGAGGGCCGACGCTGGCTCGGCGACGCGAGGGCCGTCTACGACGCCCACCGGTCGAACCTCGCCGACGCGGAGAACACGACCGACCTCCGAGCGCACCTCGACCGGACGTGGCGGGACTTCGCCGAGCGCATCGACGGCCTGCTCCCCGACCGAGAGACGGTCGTCGAACGGTACCTCACCGACGGCGAGGGGGCGCGCGACAGGGCGGCGAACGAACTGTTCAACAACGGCTACTCCGGGGCCGACGACGCCTCCCCGCCGACCCGAACCCTCCGCAGGGGCCTGCTCGCGCTCGCGGCGGTCGAACACGCCAAAGCCCTCCAGCACGCCCGCGGGTTCCGGTCGGCGATGGACGCGCTCTACCGGGCTTTCTCGGACAATTCGGTGAATCTAGCGCGCGCGGAGCGGACCAAGCGAACCGCGGTGAGGCGACTGCGGACCCGCCTCGACGGGTCGAACGACCCCCTCACCCGGGAACTGCTGGCCCGACCCCGCGAGGAGATAGTCATCGGCGACTGGCCGCTCGGGCTCTCGCCGACGTTCGACTCGGAGTACCCCGCCGCGGAGGCCTACGCGATGTACCTCCTCGCGTCGGAGAACGTCCGCCACACCGCCGACGTTCGGCGGCTACTGCTCCCCTGACGGCCGGGCGGCGCGTCCGTTGACTGCGGGCAGAACCGGCGGTACGAACCGCCGTCTCCGCGCCTACTTTCACTTTCACTCTCCAGTATACGCCCCCTTATCTCCTCGCACCTCCAAGGACGGTCGATGGCAGCAACAGAGAAACTCGACGTGCTCCCAGGAGTCGGACCCGCCACCGAAGAGAAACTCAGAGAAGCCGGCTACGACTCGTACGCCTCGCTCGCGGTCGCCAGCCCCGGCGAACTCTCCAACACCGCCGACGTCGGCGAATCGACCGCCGCCGACATCGTCCAGGCCGCCCGCAAGGAGGCCGACGTCGGGAAGTTCGAGACCGGCACGGAGGTCCTCCGGCGCCGCGGCGAAATCGGCAAACTCAGCTGGGGCGTCCCCGAGGTCGACGACCTCCTGGGGGGTGGCGTCGAAACCCAGTCGATCACCGAGGTGTACGGCGAGTTCGGTGCCGGCAAGTCCCAGGTCACCCACCAGCTCGCGGTCAACGTCCAGCTTCCCCGCGAACACGGCGGGGCGGAGGGAAGCGCCATCTTCGTCGACAGCGAGGACACCTTCCGGCCCGAGCGCATCGACGACATGGTCCGCGGCCTCCCCGAGGAGGTCAAGCACGACGCGATGGCCCTCCACCAGGTCCGAGACGAGGACGAACTGCTGGAATCGGTCTTGGAGAACATCCACGTCGCGAAGGCGTTCAACTCCAACCACCAGATGCTGCTGGCGGAGAAGGCCGACGAACTCGTCAAGGAGCAAGCCGACTCGGAGTGGCCGGTTCGGCTGGTCTGCGTCGACTCGCTCACCGCCCACTTCCGGGCCGAGTACGTCGGCCGCGGGAAACTCGCCGAGCGCCAGCAGAAGCTCAACAAGCACCTCCACGACCTGGTGCGAGTCGGGAGCCTCCACAACGTCGCGGTGCTGGTGACCAACCAGGTCCAGTCGAACCCCGACGCGTTCTTCGGCGACCCGACCAAGCCCATCGGCGGTAACATCCTTGGACACACCTCGACGTTCCGGATGTACCTCCGGAAGTCCAAGGGGACCATGCGCATCGTCCGACTGGTCGACTCGCCGAACCTCGCCGACGGCGAAGCGGTCATGCGTGTCGAGGACGGCGGCCTGAAGCCCGAGTGAACCGCCCCGGTCGCCCCCGTCGGAACCGCTCGAACCTCCGCCGCGGCGCGTGACCGCCGAGTAACTGGCGGACACGGCCCGTCACCCCCGATCGGAAGCTTTTCGCCCGGATTTCGACGACTCGACGCGGCCGCGTCGATTCCGAGCATCCCGCGATTCTCCGGCAGTTAGGGTTACTTCCCGACGAGATGGTGCCCGAGTCGGACCGGCCCCGCCGCTCCGTCCAGAAAGTACTTATCGGAGTGGTTAGAATCTCGACAGCATGGAACCCTTCGGACTCCTCCTCGTCCTCTTCGGCCTCCCGGGCGCCGTCTGGCCCTACAAGATCGCCAAGTTCGGAGAAGCGATGGACGCCATCGGCAGTACCCGGAAGTCCTCCGAAGTCGAACCGGCCGGCTGGAACGTCGCGCTGACCCGCCTCGTGAGCGTCGGAATGATGCTGTTCGGCCTCGTGATGACGTTCGGCGGCGCGTGACCCCCTTCTGCGGCCTGCCCCTTTCCCGTACCTTTTAACACCTCCCACGGTAGCCCCACCCATGACCGACCCGGACCTCGACAGATTCACCTCCCGACGCTCGACCGTCCACGCCCCGAACGGACTGGTCGCCACGAGCCAACCGCTCGCCGCCGAGGCGGGCGTCCAAATCATGCGCGAGGGCGGCAACGCCTTCGACGCCGCCGTTGCCACCGCCGCGGCGCTCAACGTCGTCGAACCAACGAGCACGGGCTTGGGCGGCGACGTGTTCGCGCTCTACCGGACCGCCGACGGAGAGGTCGGCGCGATGCGTTCCTGCGGGGGCGCGCCCGCCGACGCGACCGTCGAGAACGTCCGGCGGGCGCTCCGGGAGGCAGACGACGTCTCGGCGTACTACCCCGAGTCGCGGGGGTACGCGACCGACGACGTCGAGGACGCCGGGATGCCGTTCCTCGGCCCGCACGCCGTGACGGTGCCCGGAACCGCCCGCGGGTGGGAGGCCACGGTGCGGGAACTCGGCCGACTGACGCTCGCCGACGCGCTCGCACCCGCCATCGAGTACGCCACGGAGGGGTATCCCGTCTCGGAGGTCATCGCCTCCCACTGGACCGGCGCCGAGGACCTCTTCTCCGAGGCGCACGCCCGCGAGGCCTACCTCAAGGACGGTCGCGCGCCCCGCGTCGGCGAGCGGATGCGCCTGCCGCAACTCGGCGAGACGATGCGGACCGTCGCCGAGGAGGGCGCCGACGTCGTCTACGAGGGCGACATCGCCGAGCAGATAGCCGGAGAGGTCCAGCGCCACGGCGGGTTCATGACCGTCGACGACCTCGCCGACTTCGAACCCGAGTTCGTGGACCCTGTCTCGACCACCTACAACGGCGCGGAGATATACGAACTCCCGCCGAACAACCAGGGACTGGTCGCCCTGGAGGCGCTCAACATCGCCGAGGAACTCGGCGCGGGCGACCACCCGCTCGACTCGTCCGAGCGCATCCACTACTTCGCGGAGGCGACCAAGCGGGCGTTCCACGACGGGCACCGCTACATCACCGACCCCGAGTACGAGGAGATTCCGCCGCTGTCCTCGAAGCAGTACGCGCGCGAGCGGGCCGCGGAAGTCGGCGAGACCGCCTCCGACGTCTCGTTCGGCGTGCCGGATGCCAACGCCGAGGACGCAGACACCGTCCTGCTGACCGCGGCCGACGCCGAGGGCAACGTCGTCTCCTACATCAACTCCCGATTCGCGGGCTTCGGGTCGGGGCTGGTCGCCGGCGACACCGGCATCGCCCTGCAGAACCGCGGGGCGTCGTTCTCGCTCGACCCCGACCACCCCAACAGCCTCGAACCCGGCAAGCGCCCGTTCCACACCCTGATTCCCGCCGTGGCGAAGTTCGCCGAGGACGACTGGGCGGCCTTCGGCGTGATGGGCGGCTACATGCAACCGCAGGGTCACGTGCAGGTGATATCGAATCTCGTCGACTACGATATGCCGCTGCAGGCCGCGCTCGACCACCCGCGCTGGCGCTACCGCGAAGACGGTACGCTGGCCGTCGAGGGCCGGGTCGACGGCGCGGTACAGTCGAAGCTCGCCCGGATGGGCCACGACGTCCGCGTCCTCCCGCCGGTGATGTTCGGCGGCGCGCAGGTGACGCGACTCGACGAGCGCGAGGACGTCATCTCGGGCGCGACCGAACCCCGGAAGGACGGCACCGCCGCGGGGTTCTGAGCGCGGGTCGGCGGCCGCTCGTTCGCGCCTACTCGTCGACTTCCCCGCCGTCGTCGATGGTTATCTTGGTCGGTTCGCGTTCCGGTCGCTCCCGGCGGCTCCGTTTGGCGCGTCGGGACCCGAGGACGTAGCCGATAGCGAACAGGAGCGCCAGCAGGGCGAGTCGAAACGACGGCGAACCGTCTCCGGCGGCGTCTGTCTGGAGCGTCACGAACTAGCAGACGAGCGTCGGCGACTTTTCGGTTGCGGTGGCGCGAATCCCGCGGCGGTTTCGGTCACCCCTCGTCGCGACGCACCTGGTCGAGGAACCGACGGAGCGGGTCCTCGATGGTGATTTCGGTCACCTTCCCCTCCTCGGAGTCGTAGGTGAGCGTCCCGGCCGCCTCGAGTTTTGGCAGGTGGTTGTGGTGGAGCGTGGTCGCGATCTCGGTCCGCTTCAGCATCGACACCTGGTCCGGAGGCTGTTGGAACTCCCGGCCGGCCACCTCGTCGGTGAGGCGTTCGAGCGGGACCGGTTCCGGCTGACCGTCGAGGCAGGCGAGAACGTGGCGCCTGTAACGGTCGCTCAAAAGCGAGAAGGTTTCGTCGACTCTGAGACTCGTTTCGTCGCGGGTCGCGTTCGCGTCCGCGACCGAGTCCTCGGCCATACGTACCGTATGCTCTTTGCCGAGTAAACGGCTATCGCATTACTATTAATGCAGTACAAAAGTCGCGGACGCGGTTCACCCCCCGAACGGCGAACTCCGACGAAACCGACCGGCTGAGTGCTCGCCGGGACGGCCGGCATCGCCGGCCGTCCCGGCGAGCGTCAAGGCCCCGACGCGCGTCGAGGTTCGGCGTCTCGAACGCTCGGCTATCCGAGACTGCCTTCCATTTCGAGTTCGATGAGTCGGTTGAGTTCGACGGCGTACTCGATGGGTAGCTCTTCGGTGATGGGTTCGATGAACCCGGAGACGATCATCTGCTTGGCGTCGTCGTCGTCAAGTCCGCGACTCTGGAGGTAGAAGACGTCCTCGTCGCCGATCTTGCCGACGGTGGCCTCGTGGGCGACGTCGACGCGGCTCTCGTCGATCTCCATGTACGGCATGGTATCGGACGTCGACTCGTTGTCGAACATCAGCGCGTCGCACTCGACGCTCGTGCTAGAGTGTTCTGCGCCCTCGGCGATGTGGACGAGGCCGCGGTAGTTGGTGCGGCCGCCGTCCTTCGAGATGCTCTTGGACTCGATGGTGGAGTTGGTGCGGGGCGCGTTGTGGTAGACCTTTGCGCCGGTGTCGATGTCTTGACCCTCGCCCGCGAACGCGATGCTGATGTGGTTCGCAGATGCGCCGCGACCTTTGAGGATGGAACACGGATACAGCATGGTGGCCTTCGAGCCCATCGAGCCCGAAACCCACTCCATGCGGCCGCCCGAGTCGACCAAGGCGCGCTTGGTGTTGAGGTTGAACGTGTTCTTCGACCAGTTCTGCACCGTCGAGTACTGGACGTGAGCGTCCTCCCTGACGAACACTTCCACACCGCCGCTGTGGAGGTTGTGGCTGCCGTACTTGGGCGCGGAACAGCCCTCGATGTAGTGGACCTCCGAACCTTCCTCGGCGATGATGAGGGTGTGTTCGAACTGGCCCATCCCTTCCGAGTTCATCCGGAAGTACGCCTGGACGGGCATCTCGACCGTGACGTCCTCGGGGACGTAGACGAACGAGCCGCCGGACCACACTGCACCGTGGAGCGCGGCGAACTTGTTGTCGCTCGGCGGGACGCAGGAGGTCATGAAGTGCTCTTTCACCAGGTCCTCGTGTTCCTGCACCGCTTCGTCCATGTTACAGAACACGACGCCCTTCTCCTCCCACTGCTCCTGCATGTTCTGGTAGACGACTTCGGACTCGTACTGGGCGCCCACGCCCGACAGCGCTTTCCGCTCTGCCTCGGGGATGCCGAGTTTCTCGAAGGTGTCCTGAATCTCCTCGGGGAGGTCGTCCCAGCTATCGGCGCCCTCGCGCTTGTCGACGTCGGGCCGGATGTACGGGACGATCTCCTCGACGTCCAACTGGGTGAGGTCGGGTTGGCCCGGCCAGTCGGTCGGCAGCGGCATGTTCTGGTAGTGCTCGAGCGCGCGGAGGCGCCGCTGGAGCATCCATTCCGGTTCGCCTTTGTCCTCGCTGATGAGCCGCACCACTTCCTCGGTGAGGCCCTTGTCCGATTTCAGCGCCGCGCTCTCCTCCTTCTTGAACGCGAAACGCTCCTCGGTGTCGGTTTCTTGGAGTTCTTCGTCGGTACTCATGTACTCGACACTCGGTGCCGAAGCTCCTTAACCTCGGGGTCGACGCGGGGGTCGAGGCAACCGGAAGTGGTTACGCGCGAGCGACCGCGACGCGGTCGCTCGGGCGTCGGGTGTGAACGGGGACGAAAGCGGCAGAAGAGGCGTCGTGCGTTACGCGTCGGTGTCGACGTTCGCGTCGACGTTGGAGTCGGTCGCGGCCACGTCGCTCTCGGTCATCTCGCTAAGCTCCTCTTCGACCTCTTGTCGTCCTTTCTTGAACTCGCCCATCGCCTCGCCGGTCGAGCGTGCGAGCTTCGGGATCTTGTTCGCGCCGAACAGCAGGACGGCGATGAGGAGTATAACCATCATCTCCATCCCGCCGGGCACGGGTCCGAACAGTGGAATCATTTCGAGCGCCATCGTACTTCGAACCATCGGCCCCTCACTTGTAGGCTTTTCCCCAGTCTTCAAATAGGGGCGCGTCCTCGCGAGGCTACGTTCGGCTTCCCTCACCGCGTCTTCGGTGCGAACGAATTGCCCCGGTGAACCTACGAGCGACCGCTCTCCCGACGACGAGAGTGGCGAGCGGAACTCCGCCAGCGATTTCGTCTTCGCCCGCGAACGCCCGGACGTGTCCGACCCCGCCGCGCTCGCCCGAGAACACGTCCTCGACGCCCACGCCGAAACCGTCGAGGCGGTACTGAACTGCGCCGACGCCGTCGCCGCCGAGTGGGACGGCGACGCCGCGACGTCTCGGCGAGACGTCGCGCCGCCGCTCCGCGATGCGCTCACCGCGGCGGGCGTCCTCGCGCGCCTGCCCGACGTGCTCGCGGGCGTGGTCGAAGCGGCGGGATTCTCCCTGCCGGCGACGCCCGTCGCTGGCCCCCCGTACGTCGCCGTGACGAGCGAGGGACCGCTGCTCCGGGCGACCGTCTCGGCCGGGCGACTCGTCGTCGCGTTCGAGGTCTTCGCGGTCGAACGCGGCGGGAACGTCGGACCGCCGCGCTACGTCCGGGCCGCGAGGACGCAGGACGCGGCGGTCCGCGCCCGACTTCGATGAGGTAGCGCGCCGATTCGTACCGAATTACGATGACGTAATTACATGGACCGAAACGGCGATAAGCGTTTTCGGGGGGAACGGTGAAACTTCGACTAGCGCGTCGTCAAACAGCCATGTACGTGTTAACTGTCCTCACGGCGGTCCTCTGCGTTGGCCTGCTCGGTGCCGGCGTCCTGCGGTTCGGCGGCCGACTCCCCTCCGTCGACGGTATCATCGACCAGTACGTCGGCCTCCCCGACGAACTGCGGAACAAGCCGCCCGGCCTCACGCGGTGGCTCACGACCGTCGACCATAAGGACATCGGCGTCCTCTACGTCGTCTTCGGGACGACCGCGGGCCTGTGGGGCGCCACCGACGCCATCATGCTCCGGACGGAACTGCTCACCCCTGAGGCCAACGTCGTCAGCGTCGGGATGTACAACGCCCTGTTCACAATGCACGGGCTGACGATGCTGTTCCTGTTCGCCACGCCCGTCCTCTTCGGCCTCGGGAATTACTTCCTGCCGCCGCTGGTCGGCGCCGACGACATGGCGTTTCCGCGCATCAACGCCATCGCGTTCTGGCTGTTGCCGCCCGCGCTGTTGCTGATTCGGTTCGGCCTCATCTCCGACCTGGTGGGCATCGAGGTCCTCCAACCCCCCGAGACGGGGTGGACGATGTACGTCCCGATGACCGCCGAACTCCAGAACCGCCAGATAGACGTGATGCTGCTCGGCCTCCACCTCTCGGGCATCAGCACGACGATGGGCGCGATCAACTTCATCGCCACCATCTTCACCGAACGCGAGATATCGTGGCCCGAACTCGACATCTTCTCGTGGACGATGCTGACCACCTCGGGGCTGGTGCTGTTCGCGTTTCCCCTGCTCGGCAGTGCGCTCGTGATGCTCCTGCTCGACCGTAACTTCGGCACCACCTTCTTCGCGACCCAGGGCGGCGGCCCCCTGCTCTGGCAGCACCTCTTCTGGTTCTTCGGCCACCCCGAGGTCTACATCCTCGTCTTACCCCCGATGGGACTCATCAGCCTCATCCTGCCGCGGTTCTCCGGCCGGAAGCTGTTCGGGTTCAAGTTCGTCGTCTACTCGACGCTGGCCATCGGCGTCCTCTCTTTCGGCGTCTGGGCCCACCACATGTTCACCACGGGCATCGACCCGCGAATTCGCGCCAGTTTCATGGCCGTCTCCATCGCCATCGCGGTGCCGAGTGCGGTCAAGACGTTCAACTGGATCACGACGATGTACAACGGCAGCATCCGGCTCACGACGCCGATGCTGTTCTGCGTCGGCGCCATCGCGAACTTCATCGTCGGCGGCGTGACCGGCGTGTTCCTCGCGTCCATCCCCGTCGACATCCTGCTCCACGACACCTACTACGTCGTCGGCCACTTCCACCTCATCCTCGTCGGGATGATACTGTTCGCGATGTTCGCGGCTAACTACTACTGGTACCCGCTCATCACCGGCCGGATGTACAACCGGCGCGCGGCGAAGGCCCACTTCTGGCTCACGTTCGCGTTCACCGTCCCCACGTTCGTTCTGATGCTCATGCTGGGGATGGAGGGTCTGCCGCGCCGGGTCGCCGCCTTCCCCGAACAGTTCGCGCTCCTCCAGCAGGCCGCCACCGTGGGCGCCTACGGCATCGCGGCCGCCCAGTTGCTGTGGGTGTGGAACATGGTCCACTCCTACCGCGAGGGCGAGAAACTCACCGACCCCGACCCGTGGAACCTCAAGGAGACCGGCTTCTATTCGCGGGAGTGGCGGTGGTTCGAGGAGCGGTTCGAACGCGAACGCGAGCGCGTCCGGGGCCGTTCGCGCACGGGCCCGACCACGAGCACGACCGGCGAGGACGACTGAGGAGGGTACGACCGGAGACTACACCCTCGCGCTCGGATTCGGTTCGGCGGCGACGTCGGCGTCGGCCAACTGGTCGTAGACGGCGCCGAGGATGTAGCCGTACGCGAGGTGGGCGACGAGCGTGAACGCGTAGTAGGGGATGAGTAGCGGGCCCGTGATGCCCGCCGACCCGGCGACGACGAACGCGACCCACAGCAGGACCGCGAACGCCATCCCGGTCATCGCGGGGTCGCGGTCGCCCGGAATCCGGGGTTCGACCGCGAGGAAGACGAGCGGCCAGGCGAACACGCCGGCGAGTACGAAGAGGGCGAACCCCAGCGCGAGGCGCTGGGGCGTTCCCACGAAGTCGGCGATGGCGCCGAAGATGCCGATTCGGTAGCCCGTCTCCACGTCGGTCAGTATCAGTCCGAGCGACAGCACCGCGGTCCCGGCCACGCCGCCGGCTATCGCGCGCAACGCCCTGTGCATACCCGAACTGTCGGAATCGAACACAAGAAAGCTTTCCGCCGAGTCGGGCCGGCGCGGTCGACCGCGCCGGCCCGGCCGAACGCTCTCCGAGCGCCGAACACTCGTTCGGAATGCCGAACGCTCGTCCGAGCGCCGAACACTCGTTCGGAATGCCGAACGCTCGTCCGAGCGCCGAATGCTTGCTCGGGAGCGGGCGGTTTCGAGGGGGTGATTTACGACCGTTCAAACGGTTCACGCGGTCGAGGGTCGGCCAGCGTGTCGTAAGTCCAACTGAACGAACTCCACTCGTTATAAATCGTACACGTCTCGTGTCCCACATGAAACGCACGACGGACCGTCGGTCGGGTGGTCCCGCGTGACCCGCGACGAGGCGGTTCCCGTTTCCGGACGACTCGTCCGGCCGACACCGGTCGACGGGACGGTCGTCGACGTCGACTTCGGCTATCTGACGTCGGTCGTCTTGACCGTCGAGAAGGACGGCGAGAGGTACTACGAGACGTACGGACTCGTGTCGGTAGAGCGAGAGGCGGACGTCGGATAGCGAGCGCCGCGCCACGCGGCCGCTCGCCGAAGTCGCTCCGAGACGTTCCGGGACCGAAAACGGTTCGCCCCGGGCGACCGAAGTGTCGACGATGCTTCCGGATTCGGACTCGAAACTCCGCGTAGTCCTCGGCGCGGCCGCGCTCGGGCTCGGCGGCTACGTCGTGGCAATCGTGGTCGTCTCGGTCGTCTCGCTCCTGTTGGTCGTCGCGGGCGTTCCGCTGACCGAGCGTCCGACGCTGTTGCTCGGCCTGTCGGTCGTCCTGGGTCAGGGCGTCTCGTTCGGCGGGTTCGCACTGTGGTACCTCCGCCGAACCGGTCGCGGCCTCGACTTCGTTCGAGCGCGCGTGCCGACGCTCCGCGACGTCGGCTGGACCGTCGGCGGGTTCGTCGTGTTCTACCTCGGTCTGGTCGTCATCTCGGTGGTCCTCTCGTCGTTCGGGATTCAGTCGGCGTCCAACACCGTCGAACAGTTCGGCGAACAGGACCCGACGGTGTTCCTGCTGTTGATACCGCTGTCGTTCCTGTTCATCGGTCCCGGCGAGGAACTGCTGTACCGCGGCGTCGTTCAGGGGCGCCTCCGCGAGCGGTTCACCCCGACCGTCGCGATTCTACTCGCGAGTTTCATCTTCGCGGTGATCCACGTCTTCTCGCTCCAGGGCGCGGGGAAACTCACCTACCTCGCCATCCTGTTCGTCCTCTCGCCGATCCTCGGGTTCGCCTACGAGCGAACCGACAACCTCGTCGTGCCGTCGCTGATACACGGCGCGTTCAACGCCGTCCAGTTCTACGTCGCGTACCTGACCGCGACGGGCGGACTCCCGTCGGCCGGCGTCTGAACTTCGCCGAAAAATTCCCTAGAGCGCTCACCCGCTCACTCGGAACGCGACCACCGAAGCACCCGAAAGCGGTCGTACCCCCCGTAGGCGAGTTCGAGCGCGCCTATCCACCAGTTCCACTTCTCGGGGAGCGCCAGGTGCTCCGGCGCGGCTTCGAGGTTCTCGAGGACGACCGAAACCGTTAGCTCCCGGCCCATGTCGGTTTCGAACTGTCCCGAATCCGCGAGGTCGCGCGCCTGTCGCGCGACGACGCGCCGCGCCCCGGCGTCCCCGTCGAACTCGTCGCCGAGTTTCCGCTCGAATTGCTGGTCGGCCATCATCTTGTATTGTCCCTCGGTCCCGCGTCGCTTCGGTTCTCGGACGGCACGCGCGTCTCGCGAGGTGTCGTGCCGTCGTTTTTCCCCCGCTCGCCGGAGGTCGACGAAACGCCCGGTCGACCTCCGACGACGTCACGGGATACCCTACGGGCGCTCAGTTGTAAAGTCCGATGGCCTTGATCTGCTCCTGGTAGCGGTTGCGGATGGTGACCTCGGTGACCTGCGCGACGTCGGCGACCTCGCGCTGGGTCTTCTTCTCGTTGCAGAGTAGCGATGCGGCGTAGATGGCCGCCGCCGCGTACCCCGTCGGCGACTTGCCCGACAACAGGCCCTGCTCGGTGGTCACGTCGATGATCTCGTTGGCCTTCGACTGTACCTCCTCGGAGAGGTCGAGTTCGGAACTGAACCGCGGGACGTACTTCTTCGGGTCGACCGGTTCCATCTCCAGGCCGAGTTGCTGGGAGACGTACCGATACGTCCGGCCGATCTCCTTGCGCTCGACCCGGCTGACTTCCGCGACCTCTTCGAGGCTTCGCGGGATGCCCTCCTTCCGACAGGCGGCGTAGAGCGCGCTGGTGGCGACGCCCTCGATGGAGCGCCCCCGGATGAGGTCCTCCTTGAGCGCCCGCCGGTAGATGACGCTGGCTATCTCCTGTACAGACCGGGGGACGCCGAGCGCCGAGGCCATCCGGTTGAGTTCGCTGAGCGCGAACTGGAGATTGCGCTCGCCCGCGTCCTTCGTCCGGATGCGCTCCTGCCATTTGCGCAGACGGTGCATCTGGCTCCGCTTCTTCGAGGAGATAGAACGGCCGTAGGCGTCCTTGTCCTTCCAGTCGATGGTCGTGGTCAGCCCCTTGTCGTGCATCGTGTTCGTGGTCGGCGCGCCCACCCGGGACTTCTTGTTGCGCTCGGCCGTGTTGAACGCGCGCCACTCGGGTCCGCGGTCCACGTTGCGTTCCTCGACCACCAGTCCGCACTCCTCGCACACGAGTTCGCTCCCGCCAGCGTCGGAGACGACCGCCTCGGATTCGCACTCGGGACACATCCGCTCGCCTTCGGACGCCCCGGTCTCTTCGGTCTGTTCACGCTCGCGCTGGCGAGTGGACCCAGTCATAAGTTTGAGATAGTAGGAGTCATTGGTAGATAAACCCTCGGAGAGTACCGGCAATTTCTGCACGACCCTTCGACGAGTCCCGAACAGCGCGTCGAGACGTCGATATACGGGCGATTCCAGCGGATTCGCTACGGGGGTATCGCTCCGACGGCGGCGGCCGACAGTCTCTTCCCGTCCGGACCGAGTCATCCAATATGGCATCGTCGCGCCCGACGGTCTTCGCGGTGGACGAATACGAGTCGATGGCGTTCGACGCCGTGCTCGTGCGTGAGCGCACCGTCGTCTGCCTCGACGGCACCGACAGCGCCCGCGTGATTCCGCTCGACAAGGTGAACCACGTCGACGCCGACCCCGACCTGATGCTGGTCGAACGCGAGATTCCGGAGTCGTTCTACGGCGGCGGCGACTACGGCTTCGTCGTCCTCGACGAGTACCCCGACCTCCGCGAGCACCTCGAAGACCTCGAAGCCGAACAGTACTGAAACCGCCCGCGGGAGCGCGTTCGGCCGGGCGCGGTCGCCGCGGCGACCGCGCCCGGCCGAACGCGACCGAGCATCTCGTCGGATTCGTCTTCTCGCCGGTCCGTCGAAGCTCCGATTCGTAATTCTTGCACCTAGGGCCACCCCGTCGCTCAGAAACCAGTTCCGACTCCGACTTAGATTAGTTCAGTTACCAACTAAAATACCTATAATTACTGTCAATATCCTTCGAAAAGTTTCACGATGTTGGCAGTGAAAGGATGAAGCGAAATGTCCGACACCACCGTCGCAGACTACATCGCACAGAATCCGAGAATGGCCGGCGTCCTCTTCACCATCTGCTTGCTCCTCACCCAAGCTAGTAATGCGGCCGCTGCGAATCTTTCGACGAACGCTGGCCCCTAACTATAAGTCTTCGACGGCAAGTTCCGTGCTCCAACGTAGTTCTCCGTTGAGCCGGACTGGAATCTCTTCAAGATTCAGGAAACGAGTGAGTTCGTCCTTCTGCATCGAGAACTCCTTATTGACTCCCGCGCTCAGGAAATAAGAGTTATTCTGCTCGATATGGGGCATCACTAAACTTCCCAGCCCACACTGACTCGTAGGATAGGTATTCATCCGAAGCACGAATCCGTCCCCCTCGCGCTCGATCTCACAGAGGTTCGGCGTCCCGCTCTCCGGTTGGGCGATGGACAACCCGCCGTCGCCGACCACGATGTACTGACCGCCGACGATACTCTCCCCGCGGGCGATGTTGAGCGCCGCCTGGAGCGGGAACCCGGCGTTGAGGAGTCGGGCCATCGTCCGGCCGATGCGCACCGCGCCGCTGTTGATGACGTCGCTCAGCGTGACGACGCCGCCGATGCTCCCCGCTTCGAGCAGTTCCATCCCCTGGGTGTACGACTGACACGCGTTGAGCAGGAACGCGTCGACGGCCACCGCGTCGAGGCTCGTCGCGTCGAACTTCCCGTCGGCGCACTCGAACCCCTCGCGGTCGATGTGCCCGATGTAGTGGAGGAAATCTGTCGGGGAGGTCAGGACATCCCGGAGTTCGTCGGTGGTCAAATCGTGGTGGACCGTGACGTCGAACGGGAGTTCCTCGCGAGAGCCGTAGTCGGCGTACACCGCGTCGCTCTCCTCGCCCATCTGGGCGTCGTTGCAGACGACCGTGATGTCGATGTCGCCCTCCGTCGGTGTCCGACCCAGGCGGTTGCGGAACGCCGTGGTCGTCACCTTGTTCGCGCCGACGGGCGTCCCCTCGCCGATCCACGTCTGCTCGCGAGAGTTCGCCGACGTCGGCTGTACGAACGTCTCCTCGGTCGCCGGTGCCTGACTGGTGCTGCGCGTGAACGTCTCCGCGTCCGCCTCCACCTCTGTCTGGGTCCGAAGGAACTCCCCGACGGCGTCCGCCTCCTCGGTCCCGCCGGTCACCGTCGTCGCCTCCGGGGTCCGGACGACCGCCAGGTCCTCGACGATGAACGGCAGCGTCTCGATGCTCGTCGGAGTCGGTTCGACGTGGGAGGTCAGCTTCCACTCCGGAATCTCGTCCTCGACGACGGCGAACGGCACCGCGAGGTACGCTTCGAGTTGCTCGGCCAGCGGCGCGTCGTACAGCGCCGCGAAGTCGAGGTCGACCTTCGATTCGACGGCCTGCCGCTCGTGGAGTTCGACCTGATAGTACCCTTCCGTCCGCGTCAGGCAGTCGAGGAAGAACGTCTGCTTGAGGACGCGTTCGACGTCCTCCTCGAACCGACGGCCCGCGGCGAGCGGATACTCGAATTCGGCGTCGGTGACGATTCGCGGGCGGTCGCCCTCGACCAGCGTGGCACCGAGGTAGTAGGCCAGCGGCGCGGCGACGTAGACCGCGTGGTACGTCGGCGGAATCTCGATGCGGACGCCGGTGTCGGGAGCCGCCAACCCGTCGGGGATGTCGAGGGTATCTCCGAGTTCGATGGTCGGCGGATGGCCGCGCAGCGACGGGAAGGACCGCTCGCAGGTCGTCGTCTTGAGCGCGGAGCCGAACGTCGAGACGGCGGCCATCATGTCGGTCGGGTCGGTCGTCGTCGTGACGGTCGCCGCCGGATGTTCGTGGTGCGAGCGGGCACCCAGGAGCACCTCCGTCTCCCCGTCGAATTCGAGGCGGGTCCGTTCGGCGTCGGACGCGACGGTCAGCGAGCCGCGTACCTGCAGATAGAGCTTGATGGGGGCGCTGAGTTCGATGCTGTAGACTCCGTCTGGGAACTCCTCGTAGGCGAAGTGCTCGGCCTCGGCGAGCATCTCGCCCGTCCGGTCGCGGACGTAGACCGCGACGACCGTCGGGAGCGTCAGCGTCTCCGTGGTGACCGCGACGCCCGCGTCGGCGGGGAAGAGAAACTCGCCGGTGTCCACCGGCGTGGGGGTGACCGGGCGGGAGGTAGCGACCGAGTACCGGTGTCGCTCGATGGAATCGATGACGGTGACACCGTCGCCGTCGGCGGCGGCCTCGAACGAGATGTTGCCGACTCGCCGGTCGTCGGCGTACTCGGCCGGTTCGGTACCCAGACTGTTCATAGTAGCTGTCCCCTCTCGAAGCAGCGGCAAAAACCCATCGGATAGTGGGGAAAAACACCGCGGATACCGGTACGCGACTCGTCACGTGACTGTCGGTGCGTCATCATACTGTCGAGGGGGTGAGCCACTGAGACGTGATGTTCTCGTCTCGCAGGTGCCACCGCTGTTGGGCCCGGTCGTCGACGATGCGGAGTTCGATGATCGCGTCGAACAGCGGGGCGAACTGCGCGACCAGTTCCGAATCGTAGTCGACGGGCAGGTGGAAGTGGGCCATCGCCTGCACGCTCCGGATGCGGCCGACGAGGACGTGGAGGAAACGGAACACCTCCTCGCGCTCGTAATCCGCGACCAGCGCCGAGAGCGAGTCGAAGCAGACGCGAAGCTCGGAGGGCGCGAGCTCCACGGCGATCTCCTCGAACGCTTCGATCTCGCGGGAGATGGCGATGCCGAGGTCGGCCAACCGGTCGCTCTCGACGCTCACCGTCGGGATTCCGTCACTCGATTGGTGGGACGGCGACGCCGTCGCGGCGCTCCGCGATTTGGCGGTCCAGGTGACGAGCGTCGTCCTGTCGGACCGAAGCCGCTCGTGGGACGCCGAGAGGCGGTCGGTGACCGTCGGGAGGGCGGGGTCCGTCGAGACGAACAGTCGGCGTCTGTCTCTCGCGGTGACGTCACCGAGCATCCGGTGGCACGCCTGCGTTGCGGCGGAGTCGGGGACGCTGCCCACGACGAGGAGGGAGGACCCGTTCTGCTTCAGATTCTGAAGCGTCGAGACGAATCGCTGGCGCTCGGTGTCGGTGAGTCCGCTCCCCTCGTCGTGAGACACCATTACATTCCTCTATTCGAACGCGATAAATGAATGTTTCGTATTCACATCATGTAACGTTTCCTATCGGAAACTGCAGGGCTCTTCCGACGGTTGCTCGTTCTCGGACTGCGTTCTTGCGCTGACTCACGTCTTCGTCCGTCGACGCCGAGTAACCCGCGTTCTTCCCGAACCGCAACGCGACCGAAGGGACGGACGACCGCCGGACGTCTCGACCTCGGCTCCCGCACGCCAATCTTTTTATAGGTATCCTCTCAGTTATCAGTCAAACGTCTCCGCGTGCGTTCGCCGCCGCAAGCAGTCACCGACCCACGACCCGCTCATCGATGTCCGATAAATCTACGCCGCTCGTCTCGCCCGAAGAACAGTCTCGCGACCGCCTCCGGTTGCTCCTGACCGTCTGCTGTGCGCTCGCGATTCTGCTTGCGGCGACCCTCGTTCCCGCCGTCTCCACCGCCGACCTCGGCCGCTCGCCGCTCGGCTCTCTTGTCCCGCAACCGAGCGTCCAGCCGTTCGGCCAGTCCGGGGACGGCGGTCAGAGCGGCGGACTCGGGGATGGTGGCCGACTCGGTGCGTTGAACCCCGGCAGTCGGACCGGTGTCGGCGGGTCGCTCGCCGGCGCGAACGATTCGTCGGCCTTCCGGTCCCGGAACGCCGAAACCCACTTCACCGTCCGGAGTTCCGTCGCCTCGTACTGGCGCACCGGCGCGTATGACACGTACACCGGCGACGGATGGAAACGGACCGGCGGTCGGAAACCGTACGCGGGACCGCTGACGGACGGCGGCATCCCGGGTCGGCGGGTCCGCTACCGAGTGACGCTCGACCGCCCCGCCACCGCGCTCCCGAGCGTCTGGCGGGCCACGAGCCTCTCCCGGCCGAGTTCGGCCGACCTGTACGTCACCGACCAGCGAGCCTTCGAGACGGACGAGTCGGTCCCGGCCGGGACGACCTACACCGGCGTCAGCCACGTCCCGCCCCGCGACCCCGCCGTTCTGCGCGCCGCGGGGCGGGACTACCCCGACCGAATCCGGTCCGAGTACACGCAACTGCCGGCGGAGACGGACCGACGCCTCGGCCGGTTCACCCGAAACCTCACCCGCGACGCGACCTCCCCGTACGAGACGGCCGTCCGGGTCGAGTCGTGGCTCGAATCGAACAAGCGCTACTCGCTGAACGTGAGCCAACCGCCGGACGGCGACGTCGCCTCCCAGTTCGTCTTCGAGATGGACGCGGGCTACTGCGAGTACTTCGCGACCGCGATGACCGCGATGCTGCGGTCGCAGGGGGTGCCCGCGCGCTACGTCGTCGGCTACTCGACCGGCCAGCGGGTCGGCGAGAACGCCTACCGCGTTCGGGGGCTGAACGCCCACGCCTGGGTCGAAGTGTACTTCCCCGACGTCGGCTGGGTCCGCTTCGACCCGACCCCCGGCGCGGAACGCCTCCGGTCCGAACGGCGAGCCTTCGAACGCCAGCGCGACCGCGGCACGTACTCGCCGACCGAGCGGGGGAGTCCGAACGAGACGTTCTCGGCGAACGGGAGCGTCGAGTCCCCTTCGGCGCCCGGAACCTCCGGAACTTCGTCCGTGTCAGGGACCCCGTCTGCGTCCGGAACGCCGTCCACCTCCGGACCCCGGCCGACCGCGAGCGGCACTTCTCGGCCCCGGGACGCGACGACATCCGCGACCGGTCCGGAGACGTCGCCCGCGACGACCGCGACGACGCTCTCGACCACGACCAGCACGCGCTCGTCGCCGTCCACTACGACCCCGAACGCGTCGCGGGACGAGACGACCGACCGGTCGACGCCTTCCACGAGAATCGAACTGAACCGAACGCCGGTTCCCGGTGCGACGGTGACCGTCTCGGTCGTCCGGAGCGGGTCGCCGGTGACGGGCGAGACGGTCCGGTTCAACGGGCGGGCGGTGGGGACTACCGACGCGGACGGCCGAGTCGTCGCGCGCGTTCCGTACGCGCGGAACCTCACCATCACCGTGGGCGGGACCGCGACGTCGCCGACGAACGCGCGCGTCGGTCTTCCGCCGCTGGGCTCCGGCATCGTCGCGGCGGCGGCCGACCCGCCGCCGCTTCTGATCCAGGACGCGAGCGCGAACCGTTCCGCGAACGGCTCGGCGTCGTACTCGCTCGCGACGAACGTCACGCTCACCGTCTCCGGCGACGCCGTCACCGGGAACACCGTCGTCGTCACGGCGACGATACGAGGCGTCCCCGTGCGAGACGCGCTCGTTCGACTGAACGACCGGAGGGTCGGGCGTACCGACGCCCGGGGGCGAATCCGCGTTCGGCTTCCGGAGTCGCCCGGCAACGTGTCGCTGACTGCGAGCCGCGGCCCCGCGACGGGCGAGCGGACGCTCACGCTGCCGACCCTTGCCGTCTCCGCGGAGCCGACCCTCCCGCTCGCGCTCCCCGGCGGGTCGGTCGAAGTTTCCGCCTCCTACGGCGACGACCCCGTCGCCGGCGTGCCGGTCCGGGTCGCCGGCCGACGCGTCGGGACGACGGGCGTCGACGGGACGCTCACGGCGTCGCTACCGTTCGCCAACGACGCTCGAATCGAGGTCGCGCGAGACGGCCAGACCCGACGTACGACCGTCTCGGGCCTCCTCGTCAACCTCGGCGGCGTCCTCGTCGGTCTGGGCGTCGTCGTCGGCGGTATCGTCGTCGTCGCCCGCCGGCGCGGAATCTCGCTTCGCTCGCTCGCGGCCCGTGTCGCGAGCGTTCTCCGCCGAGCGCCGGCGCTCTTGGTCGCGGGGCTGTTCGCGGCCGTCGACCTGGTCGAGCGCGCGCTGATACGAGCCGACCGACGGCTCAGAGCGGTGCTCGCGTCGCTCGCCGCGCTCTACTGCGGTGACCTGACGCGCGCGGAGGCGCTCGAGCGCCTCCGCGAGTGGTTCGCCTCCCGTTTCGACTGGATTCGGGCGCGACTCGCCGTGACGCGTTCGCCCGGCGCGTCGGCGGCCGCCGACGCGCCGGCCGAATCCGAGCACGTCCCCGACGAGTCGTACCTGACGGTTCGGGACGCCTGGGAGCGGTTCCTCGGTCGGACCTCGGTTCGCGACCCGTCGGCAAAGACGCCCGGCGAACTCGCCGCGCACGCCATCGAGGAGGACGGCCTGCCCCCGAAGCCGGTTCGCACGCTCCGCGACGTCTTCCGGGACGTCGAGTACGGCGCCCGCGACCCGACGGAGCGGCTTCCGTACGTCGAGCGGGCGGTCGACACGCTCGACCCCGATGGGGCGTCCGATGTCGACGGTGTCGACAGTGCCGGCGGTTCCCGGCCGGACGCCGGAGGTGACGACTAATGCGGTTCAGAACCACGGTCGTCGGCGGCGTCGGCGTCGTCTTCACTATCGCGACGGCCGGCGTCCTGCTGGCGCCCGACCGCTTCGCGCCCCTCGTCGCCGCGCTCGGACAGCGCGACCCCGAACGGCAACTGCTCCTCCTCGGCGGCCTCGTCGGCGCGTACGCCGTCTGGTCGGCCCGGCGCCGCCGCTCGCCCGCGGCGCCCGAAGACGCGGCCGCGAAACGGTTCGAGCGGGCGCGCAGACGGCCGCCCGAGACCGTCACCCTCGCGGCGGGGACGCTGACCGGCGCCGACTTCGACGCGACGGTCGAGGCCGCCGTCGCGGGCCGCGAACCCGCCCTCGAACGCGTCTCCGAGGAGTTGGTCGAGACGGCCGTGGAAGCGTACGCCCGCGCCGAGGAGTGCTCGCCCGAAACTGCCCGGCGGTCGATCACCGCCGGCGCGTGGACCGACGACCCCGTGGCCGCCGCGTTCCTCGGCGGTGAGGAGGGGCCGCGGTACCCGCTGTGGGCGCGGCTCCGGGGTTGGCTCGACCCGTCGGCCGAGCGCGACCGACGGATTCGTCGGACGATAGCCGCGCTTCGACCGCTCCGGACGCCGGAGGGCGAGTCGCGATGACCCGGCGCGTCCGCCGCTGGAACGGTGCGCTCGCAGGAACGCTCGCGCTCGTGACGCTCGGGTTGCTCTACGCGGAGCCGACGCTGTTCGCGGCGGCGCTCGTCCCCCTCGCGTACGTCGTCGTCGGTAGCGTCTCCCGACTGTCGCCGGCGGCGGCCGTCGAACTCGAACGGTCGCTCGAGCCGACCGACCCCGCGCCGGGCGACCGGGTGACGGTGACGCTCGCGGTGCGCAACGCGGGCGACGTCGCGCTGACGGACCTGCGACTCGTCGACGGCGTCCCCGACCCGCTCGCGGTCGTCGAGGGGTCCCCGCGCGCCGCGGTCGCCCTGCGGCCCGGCGAGTCCCGCGCCGTCACCTACGCCGTCGTCGCCAAGCGCGGCGACTTCGCGTTCGACGACCCCGTCGTCCGACTCCGCTCGCTCGGCGCGACCCGCGAGCAGACGACCGTCGTCGCCCCCGACGGCGAGGAAACCCTCTCGTGTGCCCGGGCCGTCGCCGACGCGCCGGCGAACCGGCCGTCGAACTACCGGGTCGGGCCGACGCCGACCGACTCGGGCGGGAGCGGGGTGGAGTTCCACTCGACCCGCGAGTACCGACCGGGCGACCCGCTCAGCCGACTCGACTGGCGCCGTCTGGCGAAGACCGGCGAACTCACGACCGTCCGGTTCCGGGAGGAACGAGCGACCAGCGCCGTGGTGGTCGTCGACGTTCGACCGCCGACGCGCGTCGCGCCCCGGCCCGGCTATCCGAACGGCGCGAGCAGTTGCACCTACGCCGGCGAACGACTCTACGACGCGCTCGTCGACGCGAACGTCGAAACGAGCGTCACCGCCGTCGGCCTAGACGCGACAGACAGAGCCGACGCCGGAGTCGTCGACGGACTGCCGTGGGCGTCGGCGTCCGGCACGGGGACGGTCGCGGCCGCGAGCGCGGTCTTCGACGCCGCCCAGCGTGCCGCCGACGCGGACGCCCCGGGAACCGCACCGCCCGAGTCGAACGCCCCGCCGCGGGCGAAGACCGACGGCGGCATCGCCGAGTCGTCCGGAGAACCCGACGAGTCGACGGAAGACGCGGGCGAGACGACCGACGCAATCGATGGGGTGACGAGCAGTACCGGCGAACTGACCGAGACGCTGCTCGCGCGACTCCCGCAGGACGCCCACGTGATACTCGTCTCGCCGGCGCTCGACGGCTGGCCGGTGGCGTTCGCCCGGACGCTGGCGGCCCGCGACCGCGAGTTCCTCCTCCTGAGCCCCGACGTCGCGCCCGGCGACTCGCCCGGCCAGTTCGTCGCGGGGACTCGCCGGGAACTGCGACTCCGGGACGTCGAACTGACCGGCGCGAGCGTCGTCGACTGGACCCTCGACGACCCGCTCGAACTCGCGCTGAACCGCTCGCTCCGAACGCTGCTCTCGAACGCATGACGACCGACGACCACTCCCCGACCGCCGAACGCTCACGAATCGACGCGAGAACGTGGAGTCCGGCGCGAGTCAGCACGCTCCTCGTCGTCCTCGGGACGCTCGCGGTGAGCCTTCCGCTGGCGGGTCTGCTCGGCGCGAGCGTGGGGAAGGGCCTCGTCGCGAGCGCGCTCGGGGCGGGCTGTCTCGCGGGCGCGTTCTGGCTACTGACTTGGGAGCGCTGGCGGGTTCCGGCGACGGTCGCGGCGAGTCTCCTGTTCGTCCCGGCGGGCGTCGGCGTCACCGTCGGCCTGGGCTACGTGCTTCTCGTGGAGTTCGCCGCCTCGTTCCCCGCCGCGAACTCGACGCAGGTCGTCGGCCAGACGCTCCGCATCCTGGGAGTCGTGACGGTCGCCGGCGGCGTGACCGCCTCGCTGTTCGGCGCGCTGATGGCCGTTCGGAACGTCGTGACGCAGGCGACGGTCGAGGACGGCTTCGACGTTCTCGCCCGGGCCGCGGCGCTCCCCGTCGGGTTCGCCGTCGTCTTCCTCCTGTACGCGCTCGTGACGAACTTCGGTCCGGGGCTCTCGGGCGTCGACTCGCTCGTCGCGAGGGCCGTCGCGGCGGCCCGCGACTGGCTCTTCGTGACGTCCCCGACGCCCGAGCGTCCGCGACTCCTCACGTTCTGGCTGCTCGGGTTCGCCGCGGCCTACCTGATCAACCGGGCGCTCGGCGCGCTCCCGACCGCGGAACTCGCCGGCGGCGCGACGGTCGGCGACGTCTCGCTCGACCGACTCCGGCGGCGCGTCGAACGCGGCTTCGACGCCGCCGCGGCGGTCGGACTCCTCGGCGTGCCGGTCGCGCTCTTCGTGGCGTTCGTGCTCCCGGCCGGCCTCCTGCGGGCGACGCTGCCCGCTTCGCTCTACGGCGTCCTCGTGGCGGTCACCACGGCGTCGGCGATTCGCCACGTCTTCGTCTGGCTCGCGGTCGTCGCCGCGGGCGCGCTCCTGGTCGTCCGTGGGGTACGGACGTCGGCGCGGACCGACGCCGAAACCGTTCTCGTCGGCTACGCGCCGTTGCTCGCCGGCCTGGCTATCGTCGCGGCCGCATTCGCGGTCCACCGACCCGTCCTCCGGGCTCTCGTCTCCTTCGTCGTCGGTCGACTCTCCTCACCGCTCTCCGGGCGCTTCGACCGGCTTGCCGGCTCGGTCGTCGAGTTCTACGGCTCCCACACCGTGGTCCTCGGCCTCCTGGCCGGCGTGCTGGTCCTGACGGCGGCCGCGCTGCTGGTCCTCTGGCTCGCGTTCGCCCTCGGGTTCGTCTCCGACCGGGTTGCGGGCGCGTCCATCGCGAGCGGCGGGCTCTTCGTCGCCGTCGCGTTCGCCGGGACGGTCGGCGCTCCGCTGCCGGTCGTCCTCGGCGGCCTCGTCGCGAGTCTGCTGGTCTGGGATACGGGGGAGTTCGCGGCGACGATGGGTCGCGAAGTCGGACGGGTCGCGCCGACGCGCCGGGTCGAACTCCTCCACGCCGCCGGGACGCTCGGCGTCGGCGTCCTGGCGGCGCTGACCGCGGGCGCGCTCGGAACCGTCGCGATTCCCTCGGCCGGACTCGCCGCGGGGTCGGCGCTCGCCGTCGCGCTCCCCGGCGCCGTCGTGAGCGTCCTCCTGCTGGCTATCGCGCTTCGTTAGCGGTCGTCGAGAGCGCGGTTTCTTTTGAAGCCTTCGCCCGTAGCCCAGAACGGGGACTCGTTGCGGACGCGCTCGGTACTCTTCGGGATTCCCTCGGATGCTCAGAACAGAGAAATCGCGCTGCTATCTACCGAGACGTCATCTTCCGCGCTCGTCTCACTCCGGTGTCGCGTTCTCGGGCACCGAGGAATCGGTTTCCCGCGCGACCGGCGGCCGCCAGACCTGCATCGCCGCGCCGGCGACGGCGAACGCGGCCCCGAGTGCGGCCACCGAGACCATCGGCGTGAACCAGTCGGCGACGAAGCCGCTGGCGAGCGCGAACGGAATCCGGGCGACGGCGTACACCATCGAGACGGCGCTCAGCACCGTCGCCCGGCCGACCGACTCGATGCGGTCGTTCAGGTACTGGCCCACGATGGGACTCAGCACCGACCGGGCGGCCCGCATCACGAAGAACATCGGGAACGCCGCGACGGCGACGAACGCCGGGACCACGAATGCGGCGGCCGCGACGAACGGGACGACCAGCAGCGCGCCCCGAACCCCGAGGGCGGCTTCGAGGTCGCTCGCCCGGTCGCTGGCGACCGCCGAGACGACGGTGAACGAGGCGTACAGCACCCCGAGCGAGGCGGCCTCCGGCACGCCGATTTCGGCGAGGAACGGCCCCGCGCTCGCCTCCAGCGCGTCGACGGCCACCGGTTGGACGTAGGCGCTCACGGTGAGCGTGGTGCCGAAGAACAGCGCCACGTAGACGACGAACGGCCGGAGCGTCGGCGAGGATAGCTGGTCGCGGACGATGGGCCAGGCTTCGAGCACCGTCAGGCGGTCGTTTCCGTCTTCGTCCTCTTCGTCCTCCTCGCCGTCACCGCCGGAACCGGCGTACTGGGCGGTCTTGGGCAGCGAGGCGACGATAGCGAACGAGACGACGTTCATCGCCAGCGCGGCGTAGTAGGGGTAGAGGTGGTCGACCACGTAGAGTAGACTGCCGGCGATCATCGTTCCGGCCATCACCCACTGGCCGACCGCGGTGCCCCGACCCTTGACGTAGGTGAACGTGTCCTCGCCGAGGCGCTCTTCGAGGATGTCGTACAGCCAGGCGTCGGCGCTCCCCGAGACGAACGTGTTGGCGAACGACAGCATCGAGAACGCGACGGTGAAGCCGACGAACCCCTCGGCCAGCACCATACAGACGTTCGACCCCGTGAACAGCACCTGGGCGACGAGCAGACTGTTGCGCCGGCCGATGCGGTCGCCGACGTAGCCGGTCGGCAGTTCCCCGCCGACGACGATTACGGCCTGAATCGTGCCGATGACGCCGATCTGGGCGAAGCTGACGCCGTTGGCCAGCAGGTACAGCGTGTATATCGGCATGATGAACCCGGGGTTGCCGACCGCCCGGTAGAGGTAGTACTTGAGGACCACGCTCGCGCTCGAATCCGTGTCGTTCGACGTCGTCATCTCTTTCTCTCTGACTCGCCGGCTCGGAGGGCCGAATCGCGTCAGTGTTCCGGTCGGTCGGCTCCGACTAAAACGCTCGCAGAACGACAGTTATGTAGAATAATTTACCTTTATGCGGGCGCCGACCCCCGGCACCTTTGGGCCGGACCGCGTAGCGACTCGCATGACCGACGACGAAACCGGTGTCGGTCCCGGAACTCCCGACGAAACGGACGACGGGACCGGACCCACCGGGGCGACGGGCGGTGGAACCGACGGCCGACTCACGCCCGGGGAGGCGTTCTCGGTCGTCGCCGACGAGACGCGAATCGACATCCTCCGGGCGCTCGCGGCGACCGAACGGGAGGCGAGCGCACGCAACCCCGTGTCGTTCTCGTCGCTGTTCGACCGGGTCGCGACCGACGACAGCGGCCTGTTCAACTACCACCTGAAGAAACTGACCGGGCGGTTCGTCCGCAAGACCGACGAGGGCTATCAACTCCGGTACGCGGGCCGGAAGGTCGTCCGGGCGGTCGTGGAGGGCGCGCTCACCGACCGCGCCGACCTCGACCCGTTCGAGGCCCGGGACCCCTGCCCGGCTTGCGGCGCGCCCGTCGAAATCGGCTACGACGACCGCGAGCGCGTCGCAATCGAATGCACCGAGTGCGACGAAACCGGCCTGTACGCCCCGTTCCCGCCGAACGGGTTGGCGGGCCGTTCGCCGGTCGAGATAGAGCGCACGGTCGACCGCCACGTCCGGGCGAAGTTCGCGCTCCTCGACGCCGGCGTCTGTCCGGAGTGTCGCGGAGAGATGGACGCCGAACTCACCGGCGACTCGCCCGACCATTGGGAGTACCAAGGTCACGAGGTGCTCGCCCACTACCGGTGTCGGAGCTGTGAGAACCAGTTCTGGACGACGCTCGGCGTCTCCCTGCTCGACCACGCCGCCGTGGTCGCGTTCTTCTACGAGCGAGGCGTTGACGTTCGGGACCGGCCGTTCTGGTCGCACCGCTTCGTCGTCAACAACGACCGGTTGACCGTCGAGTCTCGCGACCCGTGGCGCGTCCGGGCGTGCGTCGAGTGCGACGGCGACGAACTCCGACTGCTGGTCGGCGAACGCCTCGACGTGCTGGAGGTCGAGTTCCGCCGCGGGGCCGAGGAGCGCGAGGCAGGGACGGTCTGAGGCGGTCGAACCGGAGTCCGAGGCGGTTCGACCTGCGGACACGCGGCCGTCCGGAAAAGTTGACAATCCGACGCGTCCCACCGCCCGTCGTGCTGTCAGTTCCGCTCTTCGTTCCCGACGGCGGTTCGCTCTCCCTTCGCTGGTCACTGGCGGTCCTCCTCGCGGTTATGGCGTGCTGGCGGGTCGTCCGTCTCCTCTCGCGGCGTCTGAGCCAGCGGTCCCGGTGAGACGGGTCAGAACAGCCCCGTCACGAACCCAACGCCCATCAGCACCAGCACGGCGGCCGAGAACGCCGGGAGGTAGTCGGTGTAGCGCTCCACGCGCTCCTCGTAGCGCTCGTACCCCGCGATGAGCAAGAGCGTGAGTGCGACGATGCTCGCGACGACGGTGACCGCGTAGGTGGTCATCAGCGACAGGCAGTGCTCGGACCCGGCGCACATGGCGATGATCTCGAACTCCTCCTCGTGGGCGAACCCGAGGACGAACGCGAACCCCGCGATACCCCAGAGGCCGCGTTCGGCCGCGTCGTCGGCCGACCCGTGGCTGTGGCCGCCGACGAATGGGAGGGCCAGTTTCATTTTTCCGAGGAGGCCGTCGCTTTCGTCGTGGTGGTGATGGTCGTGGTGTTCGTCGTGGCCGTGGTGGTCGTGGCCGTCGTCCTCCGTGTGTTCGTGGCTGTGGCCGTGCGTGTGGTGTTCGTCGTGGCCGTGTCCGTGCTCGTGCCCGCCGTGGTCGTGGTCGTGCCCGTGGACGTACTCTCGCACGCCGAGCAGTATCAGCAGGACCCCCGCGGCGATTCCCACCGGGCCGCCGATTTCGAACCCCGCGACCGACAGCGGTTCGTTGATTCGCGCGAGTTCGAAGTACCGCTTGAAGAAGAAGAACGCGACCACCATCGCGATGCTGCTGACGAGGTGGCCGACCCCGAGCAGGAAGCTGGCGGCGAAGCCCGAGAGCCACTTGTTCGACCGGTCGAGCGCGTAGCTGGCAGCGACCGGCCAGCCGTGGCCCGGTTCGACGCCGTGGACGAGTCCGAGCACGACCGCCCCGGCGAACAACCCGACCGCGTCGCTTGGTATCATCCGTGGTCGTCCTCCGATTGTCGGAGGACACCTAAACGGGTTGTTATTACCGATTTCGAGGTCGCGTAATAACGACCGCCCAGCCGTCGGGTGCACCTTGCGTCTCCACCGCGAGGTTATTCCGCGTCGAACGTCAAGGAGCGAGACGTGAGTCTGATCGCGGAGTTCACCGTCGAGGCCGACGATTTTGCATTGAGCGACGCGCTGACGGCCGCACCCGAGATGGTGGTCGAGGTCGAGGAGGTCGTCGCGACCCAGGAGGATAGGGTCATGCCGTACTTCTGGGTCAGCGGCGGCGACCAGTCGGCGTTCGAGGCCGCGCTGAACGACGACGTGTCCGTCCGGAACGTCACGCAGGTCGACGAACTCGAAAACGCCGTGCTCTACCGCGCCGAGTGGACCGAGAACATCCAGACGGTCGTCTACGCCTACGTGACCATCGGCGCGACGATCCTCCAGGCGACCGGGCAGGACGACCGGTGGGAACTGAAGATGCGCTTCGACGACCACGACAAACTCGCCGACTTTCGGGAGTACTGCGACGACAACGACGTCTCCTTCGAACTCGTCCGTCTCTCCGAACAGGACCAACCGATGGCGAGCACCCAGTACGGACTGACGCCGAAACAGCGCGAGACGCTCGTGGCCGCGCGCGACGCGGGCTACTACAGCGTCCCGCAGAAGGTCACCATGCGCGAACTCGCGGAGGACCTCGGCGTCTCCCAGCAGGCGCTCTCGAAGCGGTTGCACCACGGCCACCACAACCTCGTCACCAGCACGCTGAGCGTCGGCCAACCCGACGAGTGACGACCGCTCCGCCCGCCAGTGGAATATACAACCCTACGACTCATACCCGACAAGCGACTATCCTCCGATAATGGCAACAGGTACGCAGACTGCCGGAGTCGCCGACGCAGTATTCGACGCCCTCTCGCACTCGCGCCGCCGACACGTCCTCGGCCGTCTCGAAGCGGCGGACGTCCCGATGGCGGTGGCCGACCTGGCCGTGTCCTCTCCTCTCCTCTCCTCTCCTCTCCTCTCCTCTCCTCTCCCCCGTCCCGCGCTTCGACGCCACCCCGACGCCGTCCGAACCCGCAACAGCCATCCCCCGGCGCGGACAACCACGGGGACATGCGAACGAGCCTCAACGTCCCCGAGGACGTGCTCGCAGAGTTCGACGCCACGTGGCAGGCAGAGGGTCTGGACTCCCGGTCGCGGGCGGTCCGGGAGGCGATGGCCGAGTACGTCGAGTCCCACGCCGAACTCGAATCCGCCGCGGGCGAGGTGGTCGCGGTGCTGGCCTACGACTACGAACACGACGCCGTCATCGGCGACCTCCACCACGTCCAGCACGACTTCGAGGACGTCATCACGGCGACCAGCCACGTCCACCGCGGCGAGTGGTGCCTGGAGACGGCCTTCTGTCAGGGGCCGGCCGAGGAAGTCAGAGAACTGGTGTACCGCCTTCGGGACTTCGACGCGGTGGCCCGGGTGACCGTGATGGTGCTGGGGGCCGACTGACGACTCGCCGCGCCGACCGCTACGTCTCCCGAATCAACGCCACGAACGACAACACCGCCAGCAGCACCAGCGCCAGCGCCAGTCGCGCCCGCCACGCCGGCACCGACGTGGTTATCGGTCCGAGGACGTAGGCGCTGGCGGCCGCGAGCGCCACGCCGACGCCCGCGACCAGTAGACCGCCGACGGCGTGGGCGACCTCGCCGGTTCGGGTTTCGGCGAACCGGCCGACCTGGGTCCCCAGTTCGGACGCGTTCGACCCGAGGTCGTGGACGACCAGCGCCCCGGCGACACCGGCGAACACAGCGAGCGGCGCGGCCCCCAGTTCGGCGGCGGCGATCGACCCGGCGAGCAGGAGGCCGGCCGAGAGCGCGAACCCGCCCGCGGTGTCGGTCGTGACGAACGGTTCGACGAACGCGAAGCCGAACTCCCGGAGCGCGGCCGCCGCCAGCAGCGTCAGCGCCACCGAGCCCAGCAGCGTCCCCACGACGCCGAACAGCGCGATCTCTTCCTTCCAGACCGTCTCGGCGGCCGCGGCGACGAAGGCGTCGCCGAGCGGCGACGCCGCCAGCAGCGCGGTCGCGGCGACCGTCACCAGGCCGCCCGCCGCGAACGCGAGCGACCGCGGGGGATTCGTCCCGGCCCAGCTCACGAACGTCAACTGGATTGCGCGACCGACCAGGACGACCAACAGGAAGCCCGCGACCGCCGCCAGCGGCAGGTGGAGGACGCCCGAGCGCAACAACAGCGCCACGGCGTCGCCGAAGGCAGACATCGACGCGAGCAGGCCCGCGAACCACCGCGGTCCCCCGCCCGTGAGCGCGAACAGCAGTTGCCCGCCGAGGAACGCCCAGTACGTGCGGGGCACGTCTTCGAGTCGGAAGTCGACGTAGCCGAGTATCGACGCCCGCACGTCGCGGTCGGCGGGGAGCCAGCGGTCGAGCACCGGCACCGCCCAGTAGAGGAGTTCGGCGACCGCGAGCACCTCGACCTGGAGCGCGATGAGGCGCGCGAGGTCGTGGGCGGTGGCGACGGCGACCAGTCCGTCCGCCGTCACGCGGGCGGTGCCGACGAACACGTCGGCGTGGAGACAGACCGCGAGGACGGACGCGACCCCGAGCACGGTCGCCGAGCGCCAGGTCGCCCTGGCGACCGGCCACGCCAGGTCGTCGTCGAAGTCGACCACGGCGTTGACGATGGCGGCGGTCGCCGCCAGTCCCACGACGAACGCGAGGTAGCGTCCGAACAGCGCGGCGGCCGCGAACGCGACGGTGCCGAGGACGACGCCGACGCTGCCGGCCGCCCGGCGGTCGTTCGTCTCGATCGTCAGCGCCCGGACGCCGAGCGCCACCGCGACCGCGCCGGCGAGGGTGGCGACGACGCCGAGGGCGTCGCCGGCGGCGACGCCCAGCGCGAGCGCGGCCGCCACCGCGACGGTCGCCGCGAGCGTCGCGCTGAACCGCGTCGCGCCCCGCTCGAACTCGCCTTCGTTCTCGGTTCTGCTCGTGCCGTCGGCGTCGAATCCGTTCGTCGTCATCGTGACCTCCTTGCCGCCGCGGCCGCGTCGACGGCCGCCCGGATGGGTTCGTCGGGCGACCAGTCTATCACCTCGACGCCGCCGCCCCGGACCTCGGCGAGGCGGTCGGCGCGCTCGATTCCCTCGACGGTGCCGCCGGGCGTTCCCGTGCCGGTGACGTCCGGGCTCACGACCGTGACCGGGTGGCCGTAGGCCGCGAACCGCCGGACGAGTTCGACCGCCATCTCGTCGAGCATCGGCGAGAGGAACAGCACCTGGGCCGCGTCGGGCAGGCGCTTGCGGAGCGTGTCGAAGCGCGACTCGGTCGCGCGGTTGCGCCGGCGGTCGCTGAACAGGTTCGTCGCGCCCTCGGGCGCGCCGGGGGCCGCTTCGAGCGCGGCCCTGATGCGGGCGGCCTGTTCGTCGCCGCCGGCGGGTGCGAGGTACTCCTCGGGCGGGCCGAATATCGAGAGGCCGACCCGGTTGTTCCGCCCCAGCAGCGCGTCGGCGAGGCGCTCGGCGGCGTATCCGCCGAGTTCCACCGCGTCGGGTTCACCCTCGCGCCGGGCGACGTGGGAGGGCGCGCGCACGTCCACGACGACGACCACCGTCGCGGCCCGAGTTTCGCGGAATTCGACGGTCGTGAGTTCGCGGGTCCGGGCGTAGCGCTTCCAGTCGACCCGCGAGAGCGGGTCGCCTGGCTGGTACCCCCGAGTGGCGTAGAACTCCACGCCCTCGCCGCCCGAGTCGGTCGTGACGTGGCCCGGGTACGCTGAGGTCCGGGCGGGCAGGGGGACCTCGTCGGCGTGCGTCTCGCAGGTCACGGTCGCGTCGAGGGAAACCGCCTCGCGGCGCTCGACCGACCCGCTGACGTTGCGCGCTATCAGCGTCGTCTCGCCGAACTCGTGGGTTCCCCGGCGCGCCCGCAGGGTGTAGGTGTACGTCTCGCTCTCGCCGGGTCGGAGTCCCGTACAGTGGCGGGGCGACCCCGAGGCGACCGCGAGACGCTCGGGGACGCCGTCGACCACCCGGAGGTCGGCGAGCGACCGGTCGCCCTCGTTGGTCACGGTCACCGCCACCTCGAACTCGTCGCTCGGCGCGGGCGAGCGGTCGGCGACGGCGCGCTCGACCGACACGTCGAGGTCCGGCGGTCGCGCCCCGTAACGGTAGGCGGCGTAGCAGAACCCGACGACCGCCGCGAGGAACACCGCGGCGTTCTCCAGCAGGATGCCCGCGGCGCCACAGAGCAGCGCGACGGTGAGGCCGGCGTCCCAGCGCGGTCCCGCGTCGAGGACGTCCGAGAGCGAGTCGTCGGTCCGGCGGCGGCGGTCGGCCGCACCCCTGCTCGACGCGGTTTCGCGGAAGACGACGAGGTAGAGCGCCGCGACGAGCAGGCCGCCGAGGAGGGCGGCGGTCGTCTGTTCGTTCATCGGTGGCCCTCCAGTTCGTCGGCCGTGTAGTGCGGGACGGCGGTCGGACTGCCGTCCGCTTCGGCGGGGACGGTTTTCGCGCGCTCTGCCTCGGCATCTCCCTCCGAGTCGGTATCGGCCGCCGCGTCGGCGTCGGCCGCTGCACCGACGTCGGTTTCGGCGTCAGCGTCGGTTTCGACGCCGGCGCGGCGGTCCTCGCGCGCTCGCTGTCCGGACGTCTCGCCCTTCGCAATCGTCGGGTCGGACTCGTCGGCGCCGTCCAGGCCGGCCGCGTCGGCGAGCGAGCGCGGCGAGTCGCCGCGCTCGCTCGCGCCCGCCGTCGCGGGGGTCGGGTCGGTCGACGTCAGCACCTCGATTTCGGCGACCGCGCGCCGCGCCCGGCGCTCGTAGGCCTCGCCGCTGGCCCAGTCGCGGACCCGGGTTCGAAGCGGGAGGAGCGACGGACTCCTCGCGAGGAACGCGGCCGCCCGGGGGTCGTCGGTCCACGACCCGTCGTCGATTCTCCCGCGGGCGACCTGACGGCTGCAGTTCTCGGCGTCGGCCAGGACCGTCACCGCGGTTCGACGAATCCGTTTCCAGGCGCGCTGGCGCACGCCCTGCTCGTCGTCCTCGCCGTCGAGGACCGCGTCCACCGCGGTGCCCGTCGTCCGCTGTTCGTCGTAGTGGGCGCGCTCGGGGGTCGTCGCGGGCGTCCACAGTCCCGCGTCCTCGGAGCCCTCGCCCACGGTCCGCTTGAGCGACCAGAGGCCGAGTAGTCCCGCGAGGCCGCCGAACAGCAGGACCGTCCCCGGTCCCGCGAAACCGGCCGCCGGTCGGAGGACGGCCGCGACGGTCGGCGAGAGCGCGACGCCCAGCGCGAGGACGAGCGCGGTCGATCCGACGAGCGCGAGATTCCGGTCGGTCAGCAGGCCGCGGACCGTCTCGAGGAGGACGCGAATCATTCGTCGCCCTCCCAGTAGCGCCGGAGGCGGTCGAGCGCCGACCGCGCGACCGATGTGCGGTCGTCGCGGGGTTTCCCGCCGTAGCGGACCTCCTCGAACGCCCGGGTCAACTGTCGGACCGCGTCGTCGGGATAGCCCCGCTCGACGGCCGCGCGGGCGATTTCGCCCGGGGTGCGCGACCGGCGGCGACGGCCGGGGACGCGGTCGGCCAGCGTCTCCCAGGCCTCCTCGACGGAGGGCGGGGCGGGTTCGGTCGGGTCGGCGTCGGCGCTCGACCCGCCGCCGCCCGAACTCCGGCGGGAGTTCGACTTCCCGCCGAAACTCGGCACGCTCAGGTTGTTCGTGACCCCCGAGAGCAGGCCCGGTCCGGACCCGAGTCCCGAGAGCGCGCGCGGCACGGCGACGAACGCCGCGCCGAGACCGCCGAAGCCGAAGCGGGCGGTCCGACCGAGCGCGGTGCCCAGGCCGCCGACGACCATCGAGAGGCCGCCGCCGACCTCGCGGAGGAGGGTGCCGGCGTCGTCGAGCAACTGCGGCGCGGCCGACGAGAAGCCGACGACGAGCGTCATCGTGCGCTCGGGGAGGCCGCCGACCAGTTTCCCGATGGGCGTCCCCCGGACCGTGATGGTGAACGGGAGCGCGCCGGCCGCCGCCGCGACCGAGAGCATCCCCGTGCCGAAGCCGAGGCCGGCGATGACGACGGCGGCGAACAGTCCGAGGACCGCGAACGCGGCGCCCGACGCGTCTCCGCCGCCATCGTCTCCGTCGCTCGCGGCGGTCGTCGCGGTGGTCGTTTCGGTTTCCCGGGCGGTCGTCGTCTCCGTCGTCGTGCCGTCCGTCGTCTCCTGCGTCGTCCGTGTCGAAGTCGGGACCGGTCGGTCGGGGCCGTCGAACCCGGCTCCCGAACCGGCGGTACCGCCGGGCGCGCCGGCTCCCCGGTCGCTCCAGAACCCGGCGGGGTAGGTTCCGAAGCCGCTCGCGGGGAGCAGCGACGCGGCCAGCAGTACTGCGAGGACGCAGAGGGCGGCGAGGGCGGCGTGGCGGCGATTGTGTCCCACGTCAAGAAACCGTAATCCTTTCAGTCAAATATATTTTCCCTCTCCGCCAAGGTGTAGACGACCGGTCCCCGACACGACCTCCACGATGATACGAGATACAGACCTCACCGCTCGCATCGCCGCGACGCTCGCGGTCGTGCTCGCGCTCGACGCCCTGCTCGTCGGCGTCGTCGCGTCACTGCTCCGACCGTGGCTCGCGCCGCTCGCGCCCGGCGCGCTCGCACCGACCGCGTCCGGCACGCCCGGAATCGGCTGGTTCGCCCTCGTCGGCGCGGTCACGCTCGCCCTCGCGTGGGCGCAACTGCGCTACACCCGCCGCGAGACGCTGGCCGAGACCGACGCCCGGCCCGCCGACGCCGCCGAGTACTCCGACCTCCACGCCCGCCTCTCACGCCTCGCCCAGGCGGCCGACCTCGCGAAACCCGACCTCGCGGTGGTCGAGACCGACCGCGCCAACTGCTTCACCGTCGGCGGCGTCCGGGACGCGACGGTGGTCGTCTCGACGGGCCTGCTCGACGCGCTGGACGGCGAGGAACTCGACGCGGTCCTCGCCCATGAACTCGCGCACGTCAAGAACCGCGACGCCACGGTACTGACCCTCGCGACCTTCCTCCCGGCGCTGGCCAGCGACGACTACTCGGTGCTCTCGCTCGGGAGCGCCCGGCCGCTCCTCGTCGGCCTCGCGGCCGTCGTCGGCTACGGCGTCAGCACCGCGCTCGCGGGCGTCGCGCCGTTCAGCCCCGCGTCGTTCGTCGCGTTCGGCGGATTCGTGGCGTTCACTGTCCTGTTCGGCGGGGTCGCCGTCGGCGCGCTGGCGACCCCGGTCGTCTACCTGAGCGCCCGTCTCTCGCGCGACCGGGAGTTCGTCGCCGACCGCGCGGGCGCGCTGTTGGCGGGGTCGCCCGCGGCGATGGCCGGCGCGCTCGAAACGCTCGACGCCGGGGCGCCCCCGACGCCGGCCGCCGACGCGCGCGTCGGCGGCGTCCGCGAACTCTGCTTCCTCCCACACGGACTGGCCGGCGGCGAGGCCGAAGCCGAGGACGCGGCGCCGCCGGGCGCGACCGTCCCGCTGGCCGTCGAAACTCACCCGCCGACAGAGGAGCGCATCGCCCGCCTGCGGGAACTCGAAGCCGACGACCGCGCCCGCCGCGACCGCGCCGCCGCCTGAGGCGGTCGCGGTCGCTGGCGGCCCGGTCCGCCCGTCTACCGCCGGAGCGTCGTTTCTGCGGTCGGAGTGTCGCTTCTGCGGTCAAAGTATCGTTTCTGCGGTCGGGGGCCGGTTCGGGACGGCCGTCCCGAACCGGCCCCACTCTTTCCTTCGAGGGAAATCCTTTTGGCTCGCTCCTGTGGAGTAACCGCCAATGGACGCTGGCCGAATCTCGCCCGACGACGTGCTCGCCGCCTGCGGCGGGACGCCGACGGCCCACGAACCCGTGACGGCGAGCGAAGTCGCGGCGGAGCTCGACTGCAGTCGGCGAACCGCCTATAACAAGCTCGCCGAACTGGCCGACCGGGACGAGGTTCGGTCCAAGAAGGTCGGCGCGCGGAGTCGCGTGTGGTGGCTCCCCGCCGACCGCGCGTCTCCCGAGGACCGAACTCCAGTCGCCGACGCGTTAGCGGACGAGGTGGCGCTCGACGGCGCGTTCGCCGACGAGGCGGCGCGCGAGCAGTTCGAAACCGAACTGGCGGAGGTGTTCGGACGTATCTCGGACGCGTTCTACGCGCTCGACGACGAGTGGCGGTTCACGCACGTCAACGAGCGCGCCGAGGAACTCATCGACTACCGCGGTGAGGGCCTCGTCGGCGAGAACCTCTGGGAGACCTTCGAGTGGGCGACCGACTCGAAACTGGGCGAGGAGTACCGCGAAGCGATGGAAACCGGCGAGCCGACCGCCTTCGAGTTCTACTACCCCGAACCGCTCGACGCGTGGTACGAGGTCCACGCCTACCCCTCCGAGTCGGGGCTGTCGGTCTACTTCCAGGACGTGACCGAGCGCCGCGACCGCGAGCGCGAACTCGTCGAATCGGAGCGCCGGTACCGGACGCTGGTCGAACACTTCCCGAACGGCGCCGTCGCGCTGGTCGACGAGGACCTCCGGTACCGGACCGTCGGCGGTAATCCCCTCGGGAGCACCACCGATGAACCGGAGGGGCGTCGGCTCACGGACGCCCTGCCGTCGGAACTGGCGGACGAACTCGCCCCGCGCTACGAGGCCGCGTTCGAAGGCGAATCGAGCACGTTCGAAATCGAGTACGAGGGGTCGTCCTACCGAATCTGGGTTCTGCCGGTCCGGGACGAGGACGGCGACATCTTCGCCGCGTTCGGCATGTCCCAGGACGTCACCGAGCAGAAGGAGCGCGAGCGGTACCTCGACGACGCCAAGTCTCAACTCGAGGCGGCGACCGAGGCCGGCGCCGTCGGAACCTGGGAGTGGAACATCCCCGACGACCGGTTCGTCACCGGCGCGTCGTTCGCCAAGACGTTCGGCGTCGACCCCGAGGCGGCCCGGGAGGGCGTGGAACTCGACCGAATCGTCTCGGCCATCCACGAGGCCGACCGCGAGCGAGTCGAACGCGAGATAGAGGCGGCAATCGAAACCTGCGGCGAGTACGAGGAGGAGTACCGCGTCTGGAACGCCGACGGCGAACTGCGGTGGGTCGTCGCCCGCGGCCACGTCGAGAGCGACGAGGCGGGCGACCCCGTCAACTTCCCCGGCGCGCTCGCCGACATCACGGAGCGAAAGCGGGCCGAGCAGGAGCTTCAGGAACACCGGAGACAGCTCGAAACGCTGTTCGAGGTGCTCCCGGTCGGCGTGGTGGTCACGGACGCCGACGGCACCGTCATCGAGGCGAACGAGGCCGCCAAGGACGTCTGGGACGTCGACACGTTCGACGCGACGGGCGTCGCCGACTACGAGCGGTACCGCGGGTGGTGGGCCGACACCGGCGAGGCCGTCGCCCCCGACGAGTGGACGCTGGCCCGCGTTCTCCGGGGCGAGGAGGTGACCGACCCCGACGTCTTCGAGATCGAAACCGCCGACGGCGAGCGCAGGGTAATCATGGTCCACGGGATGCCGATTTACGGCGAGTCCGGTGAGGTCACCCGCGGCGTCGCCACGCTGACCGACATCACCGAGCGCCGGGAGTACCAGCGCCAACTGGAGGCGTCCGAACGGCGCTACCGGACGCTGGCAGAGCACTTCCCGAACGGTGCGGTCGGCGTCTACGACCCCGACCTCCGGTTCACGCTGACCCGGGGCGCGGTCCTGGGCGAGAAACTCCCCGGTCGGGACCGACTCGAAGACAGTCGGCTCCGCGAGGTGTTCCCCGAGGGACCGGTCGACGACATCGAACCGCTGTTCCGGGCGGCGGTCGAGGACGGCGAGACGGCGAGCATCGACACGGCGTTCGCCGGCCGGCACTGGCGCGTCTGGGCGACGCCGCTGCGCGACGCCGACGGCGACGTCTTCGCCGGACTGAGTTTCACCCAGGACGTCACCCGACACGTCGAGCGCGAGCGCAAACTCGAACGCACGGTCGAGAAACTCGAAGAGTCCAACGAGCGCCTCGAATCGTTCGCGAGCATGCTCGCCCACGAACTCCGCAACCCCGTCGCCATCGGCCAGATATACGGGCGCCAACTCCCGGCCGAGGTGGCCCCCGACGCGGTCGAGTACGTCACCGAGTCGTTCGACCGCATCGAGGACATGATCGACGTGATGCTGGTGTTGACCCGCGGCCGCGACGTGGTCAGCGAGCGAGCGCCGGTCGTCCTCGCCGACGCGGCCCGCGAAGCCTGGGCCGACGTCGAAGCCCCGGATGCGACCGTCTCCATCGCGGTCGACCGGACGATTCGGGCCGACGGGACGTACGTCCGCCACCTGTTCCGAAACCTGCTGGAGAACGCGGTGGAACACGGCGGCCCCGGGGTCGACGTCACGGTCGGCGACCTGCCTGACGGCTTCTACGTCGCCGACGACGGTCCCGGCATCCCTGCGGACGAGCGCGAAACCGTCTTCGAGGCGGGCTACACGACCGCGGCGGGGAACGGCGGCACCGGCCTGGGACTCGCGTTCATCGAGAAGTTGGCCGGGGTGTACGGGTGGGACTGTCGGGTGACCGAGAGCGAGTCGGGCGGCGCGCGCTTCGAGTTCACGAACGTCGACTGCGACGTCACCGGCGAGCGGTCTGGTCGCGCCGACGAGTAGCCCGACCGACCGGCCCCACCGCGAGACTTTTGTCGTTTCGGCGACGACTCCGACCGATGCGCCGACGCGCCCTCCTCGCGACGCTGGCGGCGACGACCGCCGGCACCGCCGGCTGTCTCGACCGTCTCACCTCCGGAACCGTCCTCGGGCGAACGACCCCGTCGACCGAATCGCCACCCTCGAAGTCGGTTCGCTGTCGCGGCGACCCGGTCGCGGTCGAACGGACGCTCGCCGACGAACCGGGGTACGACGACGGCATCGAGTACTTTCCGAGGAACGCGACGGTTCGGTACGTCGCGATGGAGAACGCCGACGGCCCGGTTTCGTTCGGGACGTTCCGCTTCCGGAAGTGGGCGTCGATGGAAGCGGCCGAGGCGGCCGTCGAGCGCGTGCGCGAGGTCACCGAAGCCCGCCTCGGCACCGACCGGTTCGGCTCGGGCGTCGGTCAACCGCCGGGACTCTCGCTGCGGAACTCGCTCGTCGTTCGGCTGGTAGCGCCGGTCCGCGTCGAAGACGGGACGACGGTCGAGACGGACGCGGTGGAACTCTCGCGGCTGGTCGAAGCCGCGCCCCGGTCGGTCGACGCGACCGTCTCGCTGGCGGGAGACGAGTTCTCCCGGACGGTGCCGGTGTTCGCCGAGTGCGTCCGGGGCGGTCCCCTCTGAGCGCACTCCCGTGCGCTCGTCCTCCGCCTGCGATAGAAGCCGCCACTGAGTTGAATTTAAAGTGGGCGGACGAGGAACGTTCTTCCATGGACGTTCGACGACGCTCGGTGGCGAGTCCGCTCATCCTCGCCGGCGGAGCGGTCGCCACGATACTGCTGTTCTCACTCGTGTACCCGTTCACGGGGTTCACCTCGACGGTCGGGGGGAACACCATCACGTATCAGCTTTCGGACCCCATCGCGCATCCGGAGTGGTACTTGATTATCGTCTGGCAGAAAAGCCTGCATTTGAGCGTTCAGACCTTCGCGTTGGGCGGCCCGACGAATCTCGCGCCGGTCGGGGCGAGCACCTACCTCGCCGACCTGGAAACGCTGTCGGGACTCGCCTTTCTCGCGCTGTTCACCGCTTCGCTGATTCGGGAGTAATCGCCGCGAGCGACGGCGAACACCGTCGCTCGCGGCGACCCTTCGGAGGACCGGGACCCGGGCGTCTTCGCGGCGGTCGTCGCCCGGGCTATACACACAATCCGTTTCCAATGTACACAAAAAAGTTAAACGGCTCCTCGGTGAACCCCTTGACGAACTGCGTTGCCATGTCACAAGCTGTCTTCGACCAGAGCGAGTACGACCGCCGCATAGCCCGAACGAAAGAGCGGATGCGCGAGGAGGAACTCGACGCCCTCGTCGTCACCGACCCGTCGAACATGAACTACCTCACCGGGTACGACGGGTGGTCGTTCTACGTCCACCAGGGCGTCGTCGTCACGCCGGACCGCGACGAACCGGTGTGGGTCGGCCGCGAGATGGACGCCAACGGCGCGCGAGCCACCACGACGCTCGCCGAGGAAAGCATCCGCGCCTACAGCGACGACCACGTCCACTCGCCGTACGACCTCCACCCGATGGACTTCGTCGCGGGCGTCATCGAGGACCTCGGCGTCGACGACGGCCGAATCGGCCTGGAGATGGACGCCTACTACTTCACCGCCAAGTCCTACACCCGACTGCAGGAGAACCTCCCCGAGGCGTCCTTCGAGGACCACACCCTGCTGGTCAACTGGGTCCGGGTCAAGAAGTCCGACCGGGAGTTGGAGTACATGGAGCAGGCCGCCCGCATCTCCGAGAACGCGATGGAGGCGGGCCTGGATGCTATCGGCGAGGGCGTCCCCGAGTACGAGGCCGCCGAGGCCATCTACTCGGCGCTCATCGACGGCACCGATGACTACGGTGGCGACTACCCCTCCATCGTCCCGCTGATGCCCTCTGGCGACCACACCGGCACGCCCCACCTCACCTGGACCGACCGACCGTTCGAGGACGGCGACCCGGTCATCATCGAACTGTCGGGCTGTCGGCACCGCTACCACTCGCCGCTCGCCCGGACGACGTTCGTCGGCGACCCGCCCGAGGAGATTCGGGAGACCGCCGACATCGTGGTCGAGGGCATCGAGGCGGCGCTCGACGCCGCGGAACCGGGCGTCACCGCCGAGTCGGTCGAGAAGGCCTGGCGCGACACCATCGCGAAGTACGACGTCGAGAAGGAGGACCGCATCGGCTACTCGATGGGACTGGGCTACCCGCCGGACTGGGGCGAGCACACCGCCAGCATCCGACCCGGCGACGAGACCGTCCTGGAGGAGAACATGACCTTCCACATGATTCCGGGCCTCTGGTTCGACGACTTCGGCGTCGAGTTGAGCGAGACGTTCCGGGTGACCTCGACCGGAGCCGAAACCCTGGCAAACTTCCCGCGCGAACTCTTTACCGCGTAACATGGGAACGGACGAATCAGATCGAACCGAAATCGAAGCGAATCGGCAAGACCGGACGGTCGCCGACGGCGGGTCGACCGAACCGGCCTCCGCGCTGGTGACCGCGCGGCGGCAACTGGAGCAGGCGGCCGCCCACGTCGACGTCGACCCCGGCGTCATCGAGCGGCTCAAACACCCGACGCGGGTCCAGCGGGTCGCCGTGCCGCTGAAGCGCGACAGCGGCGAAGTCGAGGTGTTCGCGGGCTTCCGCGCCCAGCACGACGACGTGCGGGGACCGTACAAGGGCGGCCTGCGCTACCACCCCGAGGTCGACACCGAGGAGTGCATCGGGCTGTCGATGTGGATGACCTGGAAGTGCGCGGTGATGGACCTCCCGTTCGGCGGCGGCAAGGGCGGCGTCGCGGTCAACCCCAAGGAACTGAGCGAAGGCGAGCGTGAGCGACTCACTCGCCGGTTCGCCGAGGAACTCCGCAACGCCATCGGCCCGAAGAAGGACGTGCCGGCCCCCGACATGGGGACCGACGCCCAGACGATGGCGTGGTTCATGGACGCCTACTCGATGCAGGAAGGCGAGACGGTCCCCGGCGTCGTGACGGGCAAACCGCCGGTCGTCGGCGGGAGCGAGGGCCGCGAGGAGGCCCCCGGCCGGTCGGTGGCCATCATCACCCGTGAGGCCATCGACTACTACGACTGGGACATCGGGAACACCAGCGTCGCGGTGCAGGGCTACGGGAGCGTGGGCGCGAACGCCGCCCGACTTCTCGACGACTGGGGCGCGACCGTGGTGGCGGTTTCGGACGTCAACGGCGCCATCTACGACCCCTCGGGTCTGGACACCCGCGACGTGCCGACTCACGAGGAAGAGCCCGAGGCCGTGATGACCCACGACGCGCCCGAGAAGCTCTCGAACGAGGAGATTCTCGAACTCGACGTCGACGTCTTGATTCCGGCCGCCATCGGCAACGTCATCACCGCCGACAACGCCCACGACATCCAGGCCGATGTCGTGGTCGAGGGCGCGAACGGCCCGACCACCTTCGCCGCCGACGCGGCCCTGGAGGAGCGCGGGATTCCGGTGATTCCGGACATCCTGGCGAACGCGGGCGGGGTGACGGTGTCGTACTTCGAGTGGCTTCAGGACATCAACCGCCGGTCGTGGTCGCTCGAGCGCGTCAACACCGAACTCGAAGAGGAGATGCTCAAGGCCTGGAACGCCGTCCGCGAGGAGGTCGAGGCGCGCGACCTGGGCTGGCGCGACGCCGCCTACGTCGTCGCGCTCTCGCGCATCGCCGAGGCGAAGGCGACCCGCGGCCTCTGGCCGTAGGGTCGGCCCCGCCGACGCCCGTCGATTTCGCTTTTCTGCGACGCGTAGTCCGTGCGAGAGCGCGACCGAAAACGAGAATCGGAAATCGGTTTTAGAAGAGTGCCAACGGCGCGACTCGCTACCGGTCGAGCGCTTCGGCGACCTTCTCGACGGGGTGGGGCGGTTCGTCGTCGGTCCCCTCCCAGTCGCCGAGTTGGGTCCGGCAGGACGCGCCGGGCGCGACCACCGTCTCGCCGTCGCTCTCCTCGACCTGCTCGAAGAGGATATCGCCGATGGCTCGGCTCATCGAGTAGTGTTCGGCCTCGTAGCCGAAGCTTCCCGCCATCCCGCAACAGCCCGAATCGAGCCTGTCGACCTCGTAGCCGACGGCCCGCAGGACGACGGCGGCGTGGCCGTCCTTCTTGGTGGCCTTCTGGTGGCAGTGGCCGTGGTAGGTCAGCGACTCCGCGGGCGCGTCGCCCGCGGAGTCGTCCGAATCGGACGGCGCGAGCGCGTCGGTCAGGTCGAAGGCGTCGAGGTACTCCATCACGCCGTAGGTGTTGGCGGCGACCCGTTCGGTTTCGCGCCCGAGGGTCGCCCGCGGGCGACCCTCGGGCGCCGAGTTCGGCGCTCCGCCCTCGCCCGCCGAGTCCGACGCTTCCAGTCCGGCCTCGGGGTCGGCGGTCCGGGGTTCGGTGTACTGCTCGCCCGAGCGACTGGCCTCCGGAGTCTCGTCGTCGGCCAGGAGGTCGAGGTAGTCCGACTGGACCATCACGGCGTCGGAGGGTTCGACCACGACCACGTCCCAGCCGTCGCGGACCTTCGGCGCGAGCGCCCGCACGTTCGTCTCGGCGCACGCCCGCGAGACGTCGAGAAAGCCCTTCGAGTGGGCCGACCGGCCCGTGGCGGTCACGTCGGCCGGGATGCGGACCCGCACCCCCGCGGCTTCGAGGACCCGGACCGCGGCCTTGCCGGCCTCGGGGTGGTTGTAGTTGGTGTAGGTGTCGGGGAGCAACGCGACCTTCCGGGTCGCTTCGTCGGCGGGGACCTGCGGGCCGCCGCGGGCCTCGAACCAGTCGACGAAGCTCTCGCGGTGGAAGTTGGGGAGACTGCGCTCGCGGGCGATGCCCAGCGTCTTCTCCATGACGGTCCGGGCGCCGGGCACCTTCTCCGCCAAGTTCGACACCGGCGCGAGCGCCGACCCCGCGGCGTTGAGACGGTCGACGTGCGCGAACACGTGGTCGCGGAGGCTGGCGCCGTGCTCCTCGTGGTGGGCGTGCTCGACCTCGGCCTTCAGTTTCGCCATGTCGACCTCCGAGGGACAGTCGCGGGCACAGCCCTTGCAGCCGATGCAGAGGTCCATCACCTCGGCCATGAACTCGGTGTCGAGTTGCTCGTCGTCGGGCAGGTCGCCCGACATCGCCTGTCGAAGCGCGTTCGCCCGGCCGCGGGTCGCGGTGATCTCCTCGTCGGCGGCGCGGTAGGTCGGACACATCACTCCGCCGGTGGTGTCCTGCTGGCCGCGACAGCCCCCGCAGCCGTGACAGAGTTCGACCATGCCCTGGAAGCCGTTCTCGTTCTCCCAGTTCAGCGCGGGGTCGAGGCCCGCGTCGAACTCGTAGTCGGGGTCGAACCGGAGGTTCTCGGTCATGTCGACGTCGCCGCAGACCTGCCCCGGATTCAGCAGCCAGTCGGGGTCGAACGCGGTCTTGAGGTCGCGGAACACCTGCCAGACGTGCTCGCCGTACAGTTTGCGGTTCCACTGGGTGCGCGCCCGGCCGTCGCCGTGTTCGCCAGACACCGACCCGCCGTACTCGACCACCAGGTCGGTCACCGCGTCCGAGATGGATTCCATCTGGTTGACGCCCGCGGGGCTCTTGGTGTCGACCAGCGGGCGCATGTGCATACAGCCGGGCCCGGCGTGGGCGTAGAAGCTGGCGAAGGTGTCGTTGTCCTCTAACACCCGCTGGAAGTCGGCGACGTAGTCGGCGAGGTTCTCGGTCGGCACCGCGGTGTCCTCGATGAACGAGATGTGCTTGGCGTCAGAGGTCCGCGACAGCAGGATGGGCATCCCGGACTTCCGGAGCTTCCAGAGCTTCGCACGGTCGGCGTCGTCGTAGGCCTCCAGCGCGTCGAACGCGCGGCGGGGCTGGGCGTCCGATTCGTCGCCTCCCTCGGCGTCCGGCGCGGCCGCGCCGGCTTCGCCGGTCGCCTCGCCCACCCGGTCTTCGAGCAGAGCCGCGACCTGCTCGCGGCCGTGGGCGTCGTCCTCGGCGTAGAACTCCACCAGTAGGGCGGTTTCGGTGCCCTCGGGGAGCATCGCGACCACGTCGGCGAACTCCTCGGTATCGCGCGCGAGGTCGAGCAGGACGTCGTCGATGGCCTCGACCGCGGCGGGGTCGTGACGAGTGACGATGGCGTCGACGTCGGCCATCGCGTCGAGCAGGTCGCGGTAGGTCAACAGCGCGACCGACTTGGTTTCGGGGACGGGTTCGAGCGAGACGGTCGCCTCGGTGACGATGCCGAGCGTCCCCTCGCTCCCGGCGAACAGGCGCGCGAGGTTGACGGTCCCCGAGCCGCTCGCGCCCTCCGCGGCGCCCTGCGCCTCGCGGGCCTCGGTTACGAGCCTGTCGAGGTTGTATCCCGAGACGTTGCGCTTGAGCTGCGGGTAGACCTCCTCGACGGCGTCGGCTTCCTCCTCGACGATTCGGCGAACCTCGGCGTAGATTCGCGCTTCGAGGTCGCCGTCGGGGTCGGCGCCGTCCCGGAGTTCGTCGAGCGTCACCGCGCCGAAGGTCGTCACGGTGCCGTCGGCGAGGACGACTTCGACCTCCTCGACGTAGGCGTCGGTCTTGCCGTACTTCAGCGAGTGAGCGCCCGTCGAGTTGTTCCCGATGGCCCCGCCGATGGTACTTCGGTTGCCGGCGGCGGGGTCGGGCGCGAACTTCAGGTCGTGGGGCGCGAGTTCGGCGTTGAGGTCGGCGAGGACCGCGCCGGCCTGCGCGCGCGCCCGGCGGTCCTCGGGGTCGACCTCCAGCAGGTCGCCCATGTGTGCCGTGAAGTCGAGGACGACTGCCTCGTTGACGGCCTGGCCGGCGAGGCTGGTGCCGCCGCCCCGCGGTAGCACCGGAATCCCGCGGTCGGCGCAGTAGGCCATCACCGCCGCCACGTCGTCGGTCGATTCCGGCATCACGACGCCGACCGGCGTGACCTCGTAGGCGCTGGCGTCGGTCGCGTACAGCTGTCTGCTGTACTCGTCGAACCGGACTTCGCCGTCGACGCGCTCGACGAGGTCGGCGACGAGGTCCGTTCGGACCTCGTCGCCGCCGACGTAGTCGTAGTCGGCGCGGGGGTCGGCGGCCGGGTCACGGGTCGATTCGTCGGGGTTTCGGGACGCGCCGTCGACGGCGTCGCGTGACGCGTCGTCGGTGGTGTCGTTCGTGGCCATCGTCGTTCAGTGCGACTCCGACGTCGACGGTTCCGGCGCGAGCACCTCGTTCTCCAGTCGCTCGCCGGTGTCGAGGCGTTCGACGTTGGTCGCCACGATGTCGGCGAGTCGCTCCCAGTGCTTGGGCGTGTGACCGCCGGTGTGGGGCGTGATGAGGCAGTTTTCGAGGTTCCAGAGCGGGTGGTCCTCCGGGAGCGGTTCGGGGTCGGTCACGTCCAGGGCCGCCCCGCGAATCTTGTTCGAGCGCAGCGCCGCGACCAGCGCGTCGGTGTCGACGATGGGGCCGCGGGCGGTGTTGACCACGACCGCCTCCGGCGGCAGGGTCTTGAACTCCTCTTCGCCGACGAGGCCGCGGGTCATGTCGTTGAGAGGGCAGGCGACGACGACGTACTCGCTCCGGGAGAAGGCGTCGTGGATGGCCTCCTCCTCGAAGCCGACCACCTCGTCGGTCGGCCCGCCCTTCTCGGGGGTGTAGCGCACGCCTATGGTGTCGACGCCGAAGCCCTGCAGACGCTCGACGACCTCTTGGCCGATGGAGCCGAGGCCGACGACGGTGACGGTCTTGTCGGTGAGTTCGCCCGACTGGAAGTGTCGCCACTCGCGGTTCTGCTTGCGCCGCCACCCCTCGTGGAGTCGCCGGGAGAACGTCAGGATGTTGCCGACGGCCTGCTCGGCGATGCCCGGTGCGTGGATACCGCCCGCGTTCGTGACGCCGACGCCGCGCTCGGCCAGCGCGTCCATCGGGACGTGGTCGGTGCCCGCGAACGTGCAGGCGAACAGTTCGAGGCGGTCGGCCCGGTCGAGGAGGTCGGCGTCGACGGTGATGCCGGTGACGATTCGCGCGCCGGCGACGAGTTCGCGCTCCTGGCCCGGCGTCCGGGCGAGCGCGACCGACCGGTCGGGCAGGCGCTCGCGCAACTCCTCGGCGTACGATTCCATCGACAGCCCTTCGGTCCCCTCGCGGAGGACGACGATGTCCGAATGGTCGCTCATAGTAACTTCTGTGTGACTGCGGTCCGTTAAGCTACGTATTGCGACAATCTAACTTAGTCCTTTTGTGTAGTCGCTATCAACGAAAACCGTTTACTAATAAGTGGCTGGAGCGCGTTAGGGTCGCTCATGCCGGAACCGATACGCCAGAGACTCTCAGACGTGCGACGCGAGTTCCACCGCTACCCCGAACCCGCCTGGCGCGAGTTCTACACCACCCACCGACTGGTCGAGGAACTGCGGGCCATCGGCGTGGACGAACTCGCCGTCGGCACCGAGGTCTACGACCCCGACGACCGGATGGCCGTCCCGAAGGCCGAGAGCGTAGACGAGTGGCGCGAACGGGCGCGCGACCGCGGCGCCGACCCCGACCTGCTGGAGAAGATGGACGGTGGGAACACGGGCGTCGTCGCCGTGCTCGACCGCACTGACGCCGCCGACGCGGACGCCGGGGGTGCAGACCCCGACGGCGGGACCGACGGTCCCGCCGTCGGTCTGCGGGTCGACATCGACGGTCTGTTCATCGAGGAGTCGGAGGACGACGACCACGCGCCCACGGCCGAGGGCTTCCGGTCGGAGTCCGGCGAGACGATGCACGCCTGCGGCCACGACGCCCACATGACCTGGGGGCTCGCGACGCTCGAAGCGATCAAGGACAGCAACTTCTCGGGTCGGCTCGTCGTCTTCTTCCAGCCGGCCGAGGAGACCTCCGGCGGCGGCCACCCGATGGCCGAGAGCCGGTACGCCGACGACCTCGACTACCTCTTCGCGGTCCACGTCGGCCTCGACCACCCGACCGGCGAGGTGGTTGCGGGCATCGAGAAACCGCTGGCGATGTGCCACGTCGACGCCACCATCCGGGGGACCTCCTCGCACGCGGGCAAGGCGCCCCAGGACGGGAACAACGCGATGCAGGCGCTCGGGACGCTCATCGAGAACGCCTACGGCATCCCCCGCCACGAGGACGGGATGACCCGGGTCAACGTCGGAAAGGCCGAGGCCGGCACTTCGAGCAACATCATCGCCGAGCACGCGGACGTGGTGGCGGAGGCCCGCGGCGAGACGACCGAACTCAAGGAGTACGTGAAGGACAGGCTCCTGCGTGTGTTCGAGAACGCCGCGGAGATGCACGGCTGTACCGCCGACGTCGACGTGGTGAGCGAGTCGCCCCGCGCCGACAGCGACCCCGAACTCGTCGAGGTCGTCGCCGACGCGGCCCGCGGCGTCTCGGGCGTCGAGACGGTGGTGCCGACCGCCGACTTCGGCGCGAGCGAGGACGCCACCTTCCTGATGGAGCGCGTCCAGGAGGAGGGTGGGCTGGCGTCCTACCTCATCGTCGGCACCGACCACCCGACGAGCCACCACACGCCGACGTTCGACGTCGACGAGCGGAGCCTCGAAATCGGCGTCGAGGTGCTGACCGACTCGATTCTACGGGTGGCCGAGGACGGCCCCGTCGCGCGGGACGACGCGGTCAGGTCGTCCCGCGCGACCGACGGCGGCGGGTCGGCCGCCCGAGACGACCCGACCGCGGAGACGGACGCCGGCGCGGGAAGCGAGCCATGAGCTCCGAATCGGGGGAAGCCGACGCCGTCCCGAGCGCCGACGAGGTGGTCGCGCTCGCGGACGTGGAGGACGCCCGCGAGCGCCTCGCCGACGTGGTCCACCGGACGCCGCTCGACCGCTCGTCCACCTTCGCCGAACTGAGCGGCGCGGCCGCGGTCGGCCTCAAACTGGAGAACGTCCAGCGGACGGGGTCGTTCAAGATTCGCGGCGCGTACAACAAGATGGCCCAGCTTTCGGACGCCGAGCGCGAGCGCGGGGTCGTCGCGTCCAGCGCCGGCAACCACGCCCAGGGGGTCGCGCTCGCGGGCGACCTGCTGGACATCGAGACCACCATCGTGGTGCCGGAGGTCACCCCTGCGGCGAAGATCGAGGCCACCCGGGGGTACAGTGCGGAGGTCGTCGTCGAGGGCGACATCTACGAGAAATCTTACCAGTACGCGCTCGAACTCGCCGACGAGACGGGTCTGACGTTCGTCCACCCCTTCGACGACGAGGCCATCGTCGCGGGCCAGGGGACGGTCGGCCTCGAACTCCGCGAACAGCTGCCCGACCTCGACACCGTGCTGGTCGCCATCGGCGGCGGCGGCCTCATCTCGGGTGTCGCCACCGCGCTGAAGGCCCACGACCCGGACGTCCGGGTCGTGGGCGTCCAGCCAGAGGGCGCGGCCCACGCCAAACCGTCGCTCGACCGCGACGAGATCCACGAACTGCCGGGCGTCGACACGGTGGCGGAGGGCATCGCCGACACCCGTCTACTCCCGAAGACGTTCGCGGTCGTCCGCGAGCGCGTCGACGACGCCGTCGCGGTGAGCGACCGCGACATCGCCGCGGCCGTCGCGCTCCTCGCGGAACGCGCCAAGACCGTCGCCGAGTCGGCCGGCGCGGCCCCGCTCGCCGCGCTCCTCTCGGGCGAGGTGGACGTCGAAGGAGAGCGCGTCGGCGTCGTCGTCTCGGGAGGAAACGTCGACCTCACCGAACACGGCGAACTCGCGCGCGCCGGCCTCGCGGAACTCGGCCGGTACGCGACGGTTCGGCTGGCGGTTGAGGGCTGGCCGGGGGACCTCGCGGCGGTCACCGAGACGCTCGAAGACGAGGGCGCGCAGTTGGACGCGGTGGAACGCGCCCGCCGGACCGCAGCCGACGACCCCAATCGCACGCCCGTGACCGCCAGTCTGGCGGGGAGCGGGCCGGACCACCTCGCCGGGGCGATAGCCGCCCTGGACGACCTCGACGGCGTGGCGGTCGTCGACGACGACCTCGCGCGGTAACCTCCGGCTGCTCGCTCTCACTTCCCCAGCAGTTCGCGAGGAGGGACGGCGAGAGAACGGTGCCCCTACACCACCGACGGCGTCTTGCCGGCCGCCTCGACGGCCTCGTTGAAGATACCGACGCCGAGTTCGATCTCGCGCTCGGTCGAGTCGAGCGGCGGGAGCAGGCGGATGGTCTTGGCGCCACAGCCCAGGGTGAGCAGGCCGCGCTTCAGCGCCTCCGCGACCACCGCGTCGCGGCGCTCCTTGGTGTCGAACTCCACCGCGAGCATCAGGCCCTTGCCCCGGACGTCCTCGACGTGGTCGGGCGCGCCGTCGGCGAGCAGCTCCCTGGCCTGGCGGCCCCGTCCCGTGGCGTTGTCGAGCAGGTCGTGCTCCTCAATGGCTTCCAGGGTGAACGCGCCCTGCATCGACGAGAGCAGGTCGCCGCCGCCGAACGTCGAGCCGAGGCGGTTCTTCTCCTCGGGGAACACGTCCGACCGGGAGATGGTCGCGCCGACCCGGAGCGCCTTCGCGCTGGCGATGACGTCGGGTTCGAAGTCGTAGTGGTCCGACGCCCACATCTCGCCGGTCCGGCCGATCCCCGACTGAATCTCGTCGACGACCAGCGGGATGTCGTACTCCTCACAGACGTCGTTGACCTCGGTCGCGAACGCCTCGTTCGGGAAGCGGTAGCCGCCGACGCCCTGAATCGGCTCGACCACGAGGAAGCCGACCTCCTCGGGGTTGATGTGGCCGCCCTCGGGCGAGAGGGCGTTCCTGAGTTGCGAGCCGTCGGCGGTGAAGAAGCCGCAGTCGCAGGAGCCGTCGGCGCTCGCGGGGTCGTACTCGCGGTCGTCGCAGAACGGCACCGTCCGGACGCCGCCGATTTCGGGGTAGTGGCGGGTGTAGACCTCGCTCGACCGGGTGACCGAGAGGGTGCCGAGCGTCCGGCCGTGGAAACTCCCGGTGAACGCGAAGCCGTACTTGGCGGCCGGGTTGCGGTCGTAGGTGATCTTCATCGAGTTCTCGACCGCCTCCGCGCCGGAGTTGCTGAGGAAGACGGTGTCCATCCCGTACTGACTCGAGACGTCGACCAGTTTCTCCATCAGGTGGCTCGACCCCGGGAACTCGGTCTCCTCGGGGTCGGCGCCCGCGCCGAAGTACATGTCCTGGCCCGCGATCTTCATCGGTTCGACCAGGTCGAACTCCCGGAGCTTCGAGAGCACCTTCTCGTTGTCGTAACCGAGCGGGGCGGCGCCGATGTGGCAGGTGAAATCAAGCAGGACGTTGCCGTCCACGTCGGTGACGAACGGGCCGTCGGCGTCGCCTGTCACGTCCCAGACGAACTCGTGGGAGTACTCGCTCGGGGCGGCGTGCTCCTTGTGAAACGAAATCCACTTTTTGGCGTTCGGGCCGGGAAACGCGCCCACGTCGGGCTCCGCGGTATCCCTGTCCATACACAGAAAATGTATGCACCGTCAATTAAAACTTGTTATCAAACGGGTGGCGTGGAGCCGCCCGCCGGGTGGAAGTCGGGTCGGTCGGCCGTTCGGACGAGTCGTCCGAACGACGCGTCGCCCTCCGACGTTCAGTCGTCGTCCTGGGCGATCTTCGCGCGACCGGCCGCGCCGTCGGGTTCGCTCGGCTTGCCGAATATCGTCGTCCGGTCCTGGAGGAGGACTCCGCCGGTTTCGGACTGGAACGTCCTGATGAGGCCCAGCATCGCGACCAGACAGACGATGGCGAACGGCGCGCCGGTGATGATGGCCGCCGACTGGAGCGCGTTCACCCCGCCGACCACCATCAGGATGGACGCGACCGCGCCCTGGAGCACCGCCCAGAAGACGCGGTTGAGCGAGGAGGGATGTTCCTTGCCGCCGGTCGTCATCATCGAGACGGCCAGCGTCGAGGAGTCGGCCGACGTGACGAAGAACGTCGTCACGAGCACCAGGAACGCGAACAGCAGGACGGTGCCGACGATGGGGAGCGCGCCGAACAGCACGTAGCCCGACACCGCTTCGCTGTACTGGTTGATGGGGCCGAGGATGTTCGCGGCGCCCGAGTTCTGCATCAGCACCGCCGACCCGCCGACGATGGCGAACCACGGGATGGTCGCCAGCGACGTCGCGCCGATGCCGGCGAACGCCACCTCGCGGACGCTTCGACCCCGCGAGATGCGGGCGATGAACAGGCCGGCGAACGGCGACCACGCCAGCGGCCAGAGCCAGTAGAAGACGGTCCAGATGTTGACCCACTTGTTCGCCTCGGTGGCGGTCGCCTGCGCGTACAGGCTCGTCACGAAGAAGTCGGAGACGAACCGGCCGGTCGCCTGGGTCGCGAGTTCGAGGATGCGGAACGTCGGGCCGAATATCAGCGTGGCGACCATCAGCAACAGGAAGACGGTCATGTTGAAGTTCGACAGCCGACGGATGCCCTTGTCGACGCCCAGCACCAGCGAGACGGTGAAGATGACCGTCATCCCGGTGATGACGAGGATGGTCCCGATGTCGCCCAGTTGGATGCCCCACTGGAAGTTCAGGCCGGTGATGAACTGGCTCCCGATGAAGCCCAGCGAGGTGGCGACCCCGCCCAGGGTCGCGAACACCGCCATGATGTCGACGATCTTGCCGATCGCGCCGTCGACGTTGTCGGCGCCGAGGATGGGCGTCAGCACTGCCGAGACGCGCAGCGGCGCGTCGTAGTTGTACACGAAGTAGCCGATGGCCAGCCCCATCACGGTGAAGCAGGACCACTGGGTCAGACTCCAGTGGAAGATGGAGTACTGCACCGCGACGGGCATCGCCGCGGCGGTCTTGGCCTGCACGTCGTACAGCGGGGGCACCGTCGAGTAGTGGAACAGCGCCTCGGCGGGGCCCCAGAAGACGATGCCCGCGGCCAGTCCGGCCGAGTACATCATCGCGAAGTACGAGAAGAAGCTGTACTCGGGGTCCTCGTCGCCGAGTCTGAGCCGTCCCCACGGACCGAAGATGAGGAACGCGAGGAAGAGGACGAAGCCGAGCATCACGAGGAGGAAGAACCAGTTGAAGTGCGCCAGAATCCAGATGCGGATGTTGTCGACGAACTTGTAGGCCGCGTCCGGGCTCAGCGCGAACGCCGCCACGAACAACAGCGTGATGCCCGCGCCGAACGCGAAGATGGTCGGCTCTATCTCGTCGAGGAACTCCTCGACGGCGCCCTGGTCGGCGTTGCTCACGCCTGCTCACCTCCGTTGCGACCGCGCGCGACGCTCCGCGGAGTCGTCGCACTTCTGTTCACCCCGGCCGACATGTCGGGATTCGCCCACCGCCCACCCTTCATCCCGAGTCGCTCGTTCGCTCGCGTTGCGGTCTGTGCTTGCCGACGACGGCCGTTCGAGTTACATTCCATGGGATAGTCCCTCACTGACCATGACTCGCGGTGTCGTACATCACGCATGTCGTGAAATATCGTGATAAACGTTACGATTATTGGAATCGGTGGATACGGAATACGTTTACAGAACCGAGTCGAGTACGTAATCTGTGTACGGTCAAAACGAATACGCGTCGGCGAGTCGCCGGAGGGCGCGGCCGCGTCGAGCGCCGGACTCGTCTCGTATCTGACGATACCGAGAGAAAATAACCGATTTCGTTTTGAATTATAGTCTGTCAACGTTATCTGTAAATGGGTCGTTTCGCGGAAACCGTCTCGGATACAGAGAAACGTGGATTTTGACACTCTCGGGGCCTCCGAGGACGGCCGCTCTTTTCGAACGGTGTCCTTCCGTAACTCTTAATCGTTTTAGTACACACAATCTGTGTATGGCGAGTCCCAGTGACGACACCGAATCCGAGCGAAGCCTCACCTACTCCCCCGACCGGGGCAGGGGCATCCTCACCCCGAGCGACCGCGAGTTCCTCCTCGAACGCAAGACCGACTACACCGAACACTCCAAGAAGCAGAAGCGAAACCGAATCCGGCGGCGCATCCGGAACGCCATCCTCGACTTCTCGATCATCTTCGAGCATCTGGAGGACCGGGACCGCGAAACCGTGTTCAACCCCGATGACGACGCCCGGGACGCCTACACCCAGGGTATCACCGACATGCTCGCGTTCCTCCACCTCGGGACGATGGGCTACTACACCCCGTTCAAGGACATGCTCGCCCAGGGGGTCAACAAGGCCGAACAGGAACTGGCGGGGTCGGACTATCGGATGGTGACCGTCGACTTCAACGTCGACCCCGTCGGTCAGATCGACGTCGACGCGGTGATAGACAAACTGGAGTTCGGCGACTACGAGGAGGTCACCGACGAGGAACTCCGGGCGTTCGTCCGCCTGCTCTCGGAGTCCGAGGAGTTCTCGGCGACCTCCATCCGCTCGGAGATGAAAGAACAGATGACCGAGTTCATCGAGCGGGTCAACGCCGCGACCGAACAACGCGACCAGCGCATCGAGGAACTCAACGACTGAGGCGTGGTCGCAGTTCACCACCGTCCGAGTCCGGAAATTCGGTCGCGAGGCTCACCCGCTCTCGTAGCCGCCGTCGACCACCAGCCCGTGGCCGGTCACCCACGACGCGTGGTCCGAGAGGAGGAAGGCGACGCAGTCGGCGACCTCCTCCGGTTCGCCCAGTCGCTTGAGCGGGTACTGTTTCTCCATCTGCTCGCGGGCCCGCTCGGGGTCCTCCCGCTCCGCGAAGTACCGGTCGGTCAACGGCGTGTCCACGAAGCCCGGACAGACGGCGTTCACCCGGACGCCGCGCGGCCCGGCCTCCTGGGCGGCCGCGCGCGTGAAGTTCAGCACCGCGCCCTTCGTCAGCGAGTACACCGACTGGCGGGGCAGGCCGAGTTTGCCCGCTATCGAGGACATGTTGACGATGGAGCCGTGACCCTGCTCCTTCAGTAGCGGCAGGGCGGCGTGACAGCAGTTCCACACGCCGTTGACGTTGACGTCCACCACGAAGTCGCGGACGCTCTCGTCGACGTCCTCGATGAACTCGCCGGGGTGACCTACGCCGGCGTTGTTGAAGAGTCCGTCCAGTCCGTACTCCTCGTGGGCGGCCTCGACGACGCTCGCCACCTGCTCGGGGTCAGTCACGTCGAGTTCGTGCGCCTCCGCGTCGCCGCCGTCGGCGCGGACCGTCTCCGCGACTTCCTCCGCACCGGGCGCGTCGACGTCCGTGACGATCACTCGCGCGCCGTACTCGCCGCAGCGTTTGGCGGTCGCTTCGCCGATTCCCGAGCCGGCACCCGTGACGAGCACCGTCTTGCCATCGAGTCGCATACGTGGCCTACGGACCCCCGTCCCATAACTTTGGAACTCGAAACGACCGACACCCCGGTCCGCACGGGCGCTCGCGGGCCGTCTAACTCGGCCGTGCAGAAAAGACTGTGTGAAAAGCCCGGGTCGCCGACCGTCAGCCCAGATAGGCCACGGCGTCCATCTCGACCCGCACGTCGCCAGGAAGCCGCGAAACCTCGACGCAGACCCGGGCGGGCGGGTCGTCGTCGAACCGCGCGCCGTAGGCGTCGTTGACCCGGTCGTAGTCGTCCAGGTCGGTGATGTAGACGCTCACCTTCACCACGTCCTCGAGTCCGTCGCCGCCGGCCTCCGAGACCACGGCGGCCACGTTGTCGAGTACGCGGTCGGTCTGGGCCCGCACGTCGCCCTCGACCTCCTCGCCGGTCTCGGGGTCGACGGGGCCGTAGCCCGAGACGTAGAGGGTGTCGCCGGCCCGGACGCCCTGCGAGTAGGGGTTGTCGTTGCGCGGTGCGTCGTCCGTGACGATTCTGTCGGTTTCGCTCATAGAAGGTGAGTCGGTGGGTCGTTCGTCGCGAGTCGTTCGTTCGTCGGTCAGGCGGTCTGGCTCCGTCTCGCCCCGGCTTCGCGGACGGCCTCCGCGATGACCTCCATCGCGGTTTCGGTCAGTTCGCGGGTGATGACCAGCGGCGGGAGGAGTCGCAGGACGTTGCCGTGGCGGCCCGCCTTCCAGACGAGGACGCCGTGTTCGAAGCAGTAGTCCTGGATCTCGTCGACGGTGTCGCCGTCGGGGTCGCCGTTCTCGTCGACGAACTCGGCGCCGACGAACAAGCCCTTGCCCCGGACCTCGCCGATTCGGCCGGTTTCCTCACCCACCTCGCGTAGGCGGTCGCGGATGTACTCGCCCAGTTCCCGGCCGTGGGCCAGCAGGTCGTGGTCCTGTATGTACTCGATTGCGTGCGACCCCGCGCGCATCGCGACCACGTGCCCGCGGTACGTGCCCGCGTGGTCGCCCGACCCCCACGTGTCGAGGTCCTCGTGGTACATCGTCGCCGACAGCGGGAAGCCGACGCCGCCCAGCGCCTTCGCCGAAGTCATCGCGTCGGGCGTGACGTCGTACCACTCGCTGGCCCACCACTCGCCGGTGCGACCGAATCCGCTCTGTATCTCGTCGAAGACCAGCGTCACGTCGTTGTCGTCGGCCAGGTCGCGCAGGCCCGAGAGGAATCCCTCCGGGGGCGTGACGATGCCGCCCTCGCCCTGGATGGGTTCGACGACGATGCCCGCCGGGTTGGCGAGGCCGCCGTACGGGTCTTCGAGGATGGCCTGGACCTCTTCGAGCGCGCGGTCGACCGCCTCCTGGGGACTCTTGTCCTGACGGAAGGGATCGGGATACGGCGCGTGGGTCACGTCCGACAGCAGCGGGGTGTAGTGGCCCTTGAACTTCTTGTTGCCGGTGAGGCTCATCGCGCCGCTGGTCGCGCCGTGGTAGGCCCCGCGGAAGGCGATGAGTCCGTCGCCGCCCGAATTGTACTTCGAGAGCTTGATGGCCGCCTCGATGGCGTCGCTCCCGGTCGGACCGCCGAACACGACCTTGTTGTTCCCCCGGAGGCCCTCGGGCGCGATATCGTCGAGCTTCTCGATGAGTTCGAGTCTGGCCTCCGTCGGGAAGTCGACGGTGTGGACGAGTTTGTCGGCCTGCTCGTGGACCGCCTCCATCACGTACGGGTTGGCGTGACCCACGTTCAGTACGCCGATGCCGGCGAACATGTCGATGAACGTGTTCCCGTCGACGTCCCGTACTGTCGCTCCCTTCCCCTCGTCGAAAGCGACCGGGATGTCCTCCGGGTACGCGACGGCGCTGCTGTCGATTTCGCGCTGTTTTTCGAGGAGCCGTCGGGAGTTCGGTCCCGGGACGGCGTCCACGCTCGGCGCTTCGTCGTAGTGCAGTTCGTCGATGGGTGGTCCCGCTGTCATACGTGAACGCATGTGAAACAGTCATAAATAACTTATCCACGATTTCCATTCAATGCGTACACAATAATCGGTTTCATCGTGGTTACGATTTCGACCTCACGAGTACGGTACGGGCGATACCCACCGTCGGATTCGGCACTCTTCGTCCGACGGTAGCGTTCGTATCCCGAAGACGAACTGCTCCCGATGACGTTCCAGGTGTGTTCGTTCGAGACGGTTTCCGTCGTCTGGACCGTTCGGTACCGAACCGCTTCGATGCCGGCGCCGTGCATCGCCGTAACGTGGGTGAGAAGGGCTGTCGATGAGCCTCGCAATCGTCAGGCTTTAATTAGTCGGGTGCATCGGATAGAATGGATGCGGCGCTCCGGGGGCGTTCCCCCACGGAGTGGACAAGGGACGGAGTTGCCCGGGGCGTGCGAATCTCGCACATCCTCGGCGGGCTTCGACGCCCTTAAGTAAGGTCGTCTCCTACGACTATATCCGAAGAACCACCGTCGGTCGGCGACGGTGGGCGGATATCGAGGCCGGTTCGAAGGCCTTATGTAGGAATCGTCCCTTACGATCATATCCGCACGAGTCATCGCCGGTCGTCGGCGATGACAGGACATGAGGATTCCACCCCTGCGGTCAGCCGTACACGATGGGATCTGATGTTAGCCCTGGTAGTTCGGTGACACCTGGTCGGTTCCGATCGGTGTCGTCGAACTGACGGACATTAGCATTATACCTTCCGCCAGAAACCCACCGAGCCATTACGTGCTCGGCAACCATTCCGGTTGATCCTGCCGGAGGCCATTGCTATCGGAGTCCGATTTAGCCATGCTAGTCGCACGAGTTCACACTCGTGGCGGAAAGCTCAGTAACACGTGGCCAAACTGCCCTCTAGACCAGAATAACCTCGGGAAACTGAGGCTAATGCTGGATACGGCTCGATACCTGGAGTGGTTCGAGCTACAAACGCTACGGCGCTAGAGGATGTGGCTGCGGCCGATTAGGTAGACGGTGGGGTAACGGCCCACCGTGCCGATAATTGGTACGGGTTGTGAGAGCAAGAGCCCGGAGACGGAATCTGAGACAAGATTCCGGGCCCTACGGGGCGCAGCAGGCGCGAAAACTTTACACTGCACGACAGTGCGATAAGGGGACTCCGAGTGCGAGGGCATATAGTCCTCGCTTTTCTGAACCGTAAGGTGGTTCAGGAACAAGAGCTGGGCAAGACCGGTGCCAGCCGCCGCGGTAATACCGGCAGCTCGAGTGATGGCCGCTATTATTGGGCCTAAAGCGTCCGTAGCCGGCCAGCCAAGTTCGTCGGGAAATCCACTCGCTTAACGAGTGGGCGTCCGGCGAAAACTGTCTGGCTTGGGGCCGGAAGATCTGAGGGGTACGTCCGGGGTAGGAGTGAAATCCTGTAATCCTGGACGGACCACCGGTGGCGAAAGCGCCTCAGAAGGACGGACCCGACGGTGAGGGACGAAAGCTAGGGTCACGAACCGGATTAGATACCCGGGTAGTCCTAGCTGTAAACGATGCCCGCTAAGTTTGGCGCAGACTACGAGTCTGCGCTGTGCTGCAGTGAAGACGTGAAGCGGGCCGCCTGGGAAGTACGTCCGCAAGGATGAAACTTAAAGGAATTGGCGGGGGAGCACTACAACCGGAGGAGCCTGCGGTTTAATTGGACTCAACGCCGGACATCTCACCAGCTCCGACAGTAGGAGTGATGGTCAGTGTGATGAGCTTACCAGACCTACTGAGAGGAGGTGCATGGCCGCCGTCAGCTCGTACCGTGAGGCATCCTGTTAAGTCAGGCAACGAGCGAGACCCGTATCCGTAATTGCCAGCAATACCCTTGCGGTAGTTGGGTACATTACGGAGACCGCCACGGCTAACGTGGAGGAAGGAACGGGCAACGGTAGGTCAGCATGCCCCGAATGAGCTGGGCTACACGCGGGCTACAATGGTCGAGACAACGGGTTGCAACCTCGAAAGAGGGCGCTAATCTCTTAAACTCGATCGTAGTTCGGATTGAGGGTTGAAACTCACCCTCATGAAGCTGGATTCGGTAGTAATCGCGCTTCAGAAGAGCGCGGTGAATACGTCCCTGCTCCTTGCACACACCGCCCGTCAAAGCACCCGAGTGAGGTCCGGATGAGGCCACCATCCGGTGGTCGAATCTGGGCTTCGCAAGGGGGCTTAAGTCGTAACAAGGTAGCCGTAGGGGAATCTGCGGCTGGATCACCTCCTAAAGACCGAGACCGGGCCGACGCGCCCGGCTCACAATGGCCGTCGCTTTCGCGACGGCCGGGTGACTTCGACGACACCCATTCGGTGCCGACCAGGCACCTTTGAACTACCAGGGCTACGTTCCTCCCCCAAGGGGAGGACAGACCTCGCTCGGCGGGAGCGTCGCTGCTACGCAGTGATTTCAGGTTCGACTCCTGAGAGGTCCGTAACTCGGGACGGGACGGCCGTTCCGGACTAACCGATGCACCACCTCGTGAAAGCGTGGGTGGGAAGGGTTCGACGCACGCTCCCGGCCACCTCCGGGACGTGGCGATGACGACCGTGTGTAAGTGCAATCCAGACGTCCACTGGACTCGATTCATCGGGTCACAGTGTGATTCCAACAGCGTGGCTACTGTGCCAGCTGGTGGATGGCTCGGCTCGAGCGCCGAAGACGGACGTGCCAAGCTGCGATAAGCCTGAGGGAGCCGCACGGAGGCGAAGAACTCAGGATCTCCGAATAGGAATCCTCTCGCAATTGCCTTGCGCAATGGGGAACGTCGAGAATTGAAACATCTTAGTATCGACAGGAAAAGAAACCGAATGGGATGTCGTTAGTAACGGCGAGTAAACGCGACACAGTCCAAACCGAAGCCCTCACGGGCAATGTGGTGTTCGGACTGACACTCAGCATCCGACCGTTCATGTGAAGTCTCCTGGAATGGAGCGTGAAACAGGGTGACAACCCCGTAACATGAATCAGTACGATGTGCGTCAGCTCCAGAGTATCGGGGGTTGGAAATCCCTCGTGAAGACGGCCAGCATCGATGGCCAAGACTAAACACGTCTCGAGACCGATAGCGAACAAGTAGCGTGAGCGAACGCTGAAAAGCACCCCGAGAAGGGAGGTGCAATAGAGCCTGAAATCAGTTGGCGATGGAGCGACGGGGCACAAAAGGTCCTGTGATAAACGACCCGGGAGCAATCCCGCAGTAGGACTCACAGGAAGCCGGTGTTCCGTCGTACGTTTTGAAAAACGAGCCAGGGAGTGCATTTGATTGGCGAGTCTAACCCGAGCATCGGGGAAGGCATAGCGAAAGCGACATGGCCGCAGCACTATGTGCGAGGGCCGCCGTGTTCAAGCGCGGGGAGTCAATCGGATGCGACCCGAAACCGGATGATCTACGCATGGGTAAGGTGAAGCGTGGCGAAAGCCACGTGGAGGCCTGTTAGAGTTGGTGTCCTACAATACCCTCTCGTAACCTATGTGTAGGGGTGAAAGGCCCATCGAATCCGGCAACAGCTGGTTCCAGTCGAAACATGTCGAAGCATGACCTCTGTCGAGGTAGTTCGTGAGGTAGAGCGACCGATTGAGGGAGCCGACTCCGAGAGGAGTCGGCCCCTCTGTCAAACTCCGAACTTACGAACGCCGTCGACGCAGGGAATCCGGTGTGCGGGGTAAGCCTGTGCACCAGGAGGGGAACAACCCAGAGCCGGGTTAAGGTCCCAAAATATAGGCTAAGTGCGATTGAAGGTGGTCCCGAGCCCTAGACAGCCGGGAGGTGAGCTTAGAAGCAGCTACCCTCTAAGAAAAGCGTAACAGCTTACCGGCCGAGGTTCGGGGCGCCGAAAATGATCGGGGCTCAAGCCTATTACCGAGACCTGGCGGCACGGTTCAGACCGTGATTCAGTAGACTGGCACTCCACTTGGATGGAAGCTCGGGCGAGAGCTCGCGTGGACCGAGTGGGGACGAAAATCCTGGCCATAGTAGCAGCGTTAGTCGGGTTAGACCCCCGACGACCTTACGAGCAAGGGTTCCTCGGCAATGCTGAACAGCCGAGGGTTAGCCGATCCTAAGTCCTGTCGCAATTCGAGCAGGACAAAAGGGAAACTGGTTAATATTCCAGTGCCTTCATGCACTCAAAGCCGACGCCTCGGGGTAAGTCGAGCCGGGCCATCGCCCGGTCGAACCGTCCAAATCCGTGGAAGCCGTAATGGCACGAAGCGGACGAACGGCGGAACAGCGAAAGTCGACCCAACCTGGGGCCCGTGAAAAGGTGAGCATGAAGTTCGTACCAAGATCCGACACAGGTGCTCAGGCGGAGAAAGCCAAGGTCTGTCGGGAGCAACCGACGTTAGGGAATTCGGCAAGTTAGTCCCGTAAGTTCGCGATAAGGGATGCCTGCTCCGGAGAGGAGCAGGTCGCAGTGACTCGGACGCTCCGACTGTCTAGTAACAACATAGGTGACCGCAAATCCGAAAGGACTCGTACGGTCACTGAATCCTGCCCAGTGCGGGTATCTGAACACTCGGTACAACGAGGCGAAGGACCCGTTAACGGCGGGGGTAACTATGACCCTCTTAAGGTAGCGTAGTACCTTGCCGCTTCAGTAGCGGCTTGCATGAATGGATCAACGAGAGCGTCACTGTCCCAACGTTGGGCCCGGTGAACTGTACGTTCCAGTGCGGAGTCTGGAGACCCCCAAGGGGAAGCGAAGACCCTATAGAGCTTTACTGCAGGCTGTCGCTGAGACACGGTCGCTAATGTGCAGCATAGGTAGGAGCCGTTACGCAGGCACCCGCGCCAGCGGGCCGCCGAGGCATCATTGAAATACTACCCGTTAGTGACTGTGACTCTCACTCCGGGAGGAGGACACCGGTAGCCGGGCAGTTTGACTGGGGCGGTACACGCTCGAAAAGATATCGAGCGTGCCCCAAGATTTCCTCATCCGGGTCGGGAACCCGGACCAGAGCGCAAGAGCATAAGGAAGTCTGACAGTGTCCTACACAACGAGGGACGCTGACGCGAAAGCGTGGTCTAGCGAACCTATCAGCCCGCTTGATGCGGGCGATAGATGACAGAAAAGCTACCTTAGGGATAACAGAGTCGTCACCGGCAAGAGCACATATCGACCCGGTGGCTTGCTACCTCGATGTCGGTTCCCTCCATCCTGCCCGTGCAGAAGCGGGCAAGGGTGAGGTTGTTCGCCTATTAAAGGAGGTCGTGAGCTGGGTTTAGACCGTCGTGAGACAGGTCGGCTGCTATCTATTGGGGGTGTCATGGTATCTGACGGGAACGATCGTATAGTACGAGAGGAACTACGATTGGTTGCCACTGGTGTACCGGTTGTCCGAGAGGGCATGTGCCGGGCAGCCACGCAACACGGGGTAAGAGCTGAATGCATCTAAGCTCGAAACCCACCTGGAAAAGAGATACCGCTATAGATCACTCGTAGAAGACGAGTTCGATAGGCTCGGGATGTACGCGCCGAGGCAACGAGGCGTTCAGTCCGCGAGTACTAACCGATCGACGCCACACATTCATACCGCACTGCGCCCGATTGAATCGGGTCCAGGCGTTAACTGGATTGCACTTACATTACGGTCGTTCGTCGAACTACCGACGGTTGGTACCTGTAATGCGGTTCGATTCCGCATGTCGGCGTTAAGGCGGCCATAGCGGCGGGGTCACTCCCGTACCCATCCCGAACACGGAAGATAAGCCCGCCAGCGTTCCGGCGAGTACTGGAGTGCGCGAGCCTCTGGGAAATTCGGTTCGCCGCCTACCACTCATACTTCATCAAAAGCCCCACAGAGCCCGTGCTCTGTGGGGCTTTCTGCATTTATATCGGAGAGCCGACGGCTCGCGCGCCGGCGCTGACGCGCCGCCGCGCTCGCCTCGACCGCCAGTACGGACTCGACGAGCGATCGCTCTCCGAGCCGACGACTGCGACGAAACGCGAGAACCGGCAACCGTGCGTTGGCGGCGTTCCATCGGCGCTTTCGCTCGGTCGTGATGGCCCGCGTAACCGTCGGTCGACCGTCTCGGACGGCGACCGACGGCGCCTCGACGCACGTTCGAACGCCGGTATCCGAGTCGGTCGGCTAGCGCGGCGTCTCGGCCCTCGATTCGAAACCGACCGTGCGCGCCGAAAAGACGTCCCCTCACCCCGTCCGGGCGCGTGTCCGGCGGGTCGCTCGGCCGCGGCGTCGGACTTTCCACTGCGCCGACCGAACAGGAACGCGACGAACGCGAGCGGTGAGAGCACCCCGAGCAGGACGCTCCCGCCGACGGCGGCCGTCCCGGGCGAGAGGTTCCGCCGAAACGCAATCCGGCTGCGCCTCCCGACCGACGTCGCCGACGACCACCGCGCCCTTCATCCCCATCGGTTCGTGGAGGACGCAGGCGTACTTGGCCACCCCGTCCGCCTCGAACGTCTGCTCGAGGGTGTGGCCTGCGTCGCCGGTCATCTCGCTCCCGAACGACCCGTCTTCGACGGCGACGTTGTGACTACCACCTTCGCCGGACCACTTCCAGATGACCGTCGTCTCGGGGTCGACGCGTACGGCCGCAGGTTCGAACGCGAACGACCCGCCGTTACCGCCGTCACACCGACAGTCACCGTCACTTCGGACTTGCCGGTTTCGTCGACGACGCCGTCGTAGTTGGTGGTGTTCTCGAACCAGATGTCGAGGTCACCACCACCGTTCGCGGTCGTCACGTCGACCGTCGCGGACGCAGCGGCGGTCGCCGCGGTGGGGTTTCGGGCCGACTCCGGCCGGTTCGGATCCGAGTCGAACGAGTTATGTGTCGGCTTCGGAAACCAACGGACGAATGGTGCGCGACCCGGCGATCGTCGAGGACGCACCCGACCTGCAGGACGTCCTCGATGCGCTGGACGACCCGAACTGTCGAGCCATCGTGCGACAACTCGACGAACCCATGACGGCGAGCGAACTCGCCGACGCGACCGACATTCCGCTCTCGACGGTCTACCGCAAGGTGGACCTGCTCAGCGAGGCGTCGCTGCTCGCGGAACTGACCGAGGTGCGAAGCGACGGTCACCACACGACCCGCTACACGCTCGACTTCGAGTCGGTCACGCTCGCGCTCACCGACGACCGGGAGTTCGCCGTCGCCATCGACCGGCCACCCCGAAGCACCGAGGAGCGCTTGGCCGACATGTGGTCGGAGGTGCGCAAAGAAACATGAATTACGTTACGACCCTCGTCGTCATCCTGAAGACGATAACGCTACTGCTCGGCGGACTCATCAGTTACTTCACGTACAAGGCCTACCGGCGGACGGGGTCGCGGTCGCTCCGGGCGCTCTCGGTCGGGTTCGGCGTCGTGACGCTCGGCGCGTTCCTGGCGGGCGTCGCCGACCAGGGACTCGGCATCGACCGGTCGGCCGTCCTCATCATCGAGAGCGCGCTGACCGCGACCGGGTTCGCGGTCATCACCTACTCGCTGTACGTCGAGTAGGCCGACCGACGCGGTTGCCGACCGCCGCGGCGGTCGGCAACCGCGACGCCGTCGCCGAGAGGTCAGACCGCGGCGCTCTGTTCTGCGACCACGACGCTCTCGCCGTTCTTCACGGCCACGACGGTCACCGAAATCCGGTCGCCGTCCGAAATCGCGGGCCGGTCCCAGCGGACGACGTCGCCCGTCTGGACCGACACACCGTCGGGGTCGGCGACCACCCGGTCGCCGACGGACTGTAGGGTGACCGTCCGACTCCGGTCGCCGACCCGGATCGTCACCTGGAGTCGCTCGGCGTTGGCGTTCGCCACCCACGTCGCCGTCACTCGGTCTTCGCTCGGCGCGGTGCTGACCGTCGCGGTGGCGAACGCGCCCTGGGTACCTTGCTCGGCGAGGCTGAACATCCCGGCTCCCGCCGTCGTCGCCAGCAGCACCGTCACGCCGACCAACAGTACGGAACCGATGGTCGGTGACGTGGCGCGTTCGCTCCGCACGCCGGCCGCGAGTCGTTCGAGGCTCCGTTTCATGGGGGATTCGCTTCGGCCGAACTGACGGCGTTCGTTCACTTCGTTATGCACGAGGTGCGTTCGAGAAGGCCGACGCTTCGTACGCGATGGGCCTCCCGGACGGTCGGTACGGACTCCGTACTCGGCGTTCTGCCGCGACGTTCCGAGTGCTTCGGACTCCGCTCTCGGCCGTTTCGAATCCGACCGTCGCCCGACCGCGGTTTCGGAATTCCGTCCCACCCCGATTGTTTTAGGTGCCGGCCGTGGAAACACGTGCCGAGCGGGCCGCTTTTACCAACTCGCGTATTCCTAACTAACAATAATTAGATACATATGCCTCTCCGTAGTCCCTCCTATTTGGATGTCAGAGAAATCCAACATGTCGCGTCGGTCCTTCCTCAAGGCCACCGGTGCGACCGCGTCGGCTGTAGCGCTTACGGGTACCGGAGCGGCCCAGGACGGTGGACAGGGCACGACGACCGGACAGGGAACGACAACCGGTCAACAGGGGGGTGGCGGCGGCACGCTGAATCTCATCAACCGTTCGATGACGACGATGGACCCTATCAGGGCGACCGACACCGCCTCGGGGACCGTGATTCAGCAGGTGTTCGACGCGCTGATGAACTATCCGTTCGGGGAAGTCGAGGTCAAGACCCTGCTGGCGAAGGACTACCAGGTCTCCGACGACTTCAAGACGTACACGTTCAACCTCAAGCAGGGCGCGAAGTTCCACAACGGCAAGGAGGTCACCGCCCAGGACTTCGTCTACTCCTGGGAGCGCCTGGCGGCCTCCGAGAACTCCCGACGGAGCTACTTCATCCTCGAATCCATCGGCATCCAGCACCAGACCCAGCAACAGAACGGCGAGCAGGTGTACAAGCCGGGGTCGATGGCGGTTCGCGCGCCGGACAAGTACACGCTGGAGATGACGCTGCAGGAGCCGTTCCACGCGACGCTCCCGATGCTCGCGTACACCTCGTTCGCGGCGCTTCCCGAGGGCATCGTCGGCGACATCGACGGGTATCAGGGCCGGATGCCCTACAACCGGTTCGCCACGAGCAACCCCATCGGCGCGGGGCCGTTCAAGTTCGACAGGTGGGAGAGTAACACCGAGGCGCAGGTGTCGCGGTTCGAGGACTACCACGGCCAGACCGCGAATCCGGCGGTCGTTAACTGGGCCATCATCGAGGACGCCAACGCCCACTGGACGTACGCGATGAACAAGAACGCCGACTACTTCTCAATCCCGACGAACTTCTACGACCCGAACAAGCTCCAGAACGTCCAGGAGGACGACCAGGGTCGCGAGAGCGGGAAGTACGGGCCGGTTCGCAACGGCGAGACGCTGAACTACCTCGGCGTCGCGACCATCAACGCCTTCTACGTCGGGTTCAACACGAGCGCGGTCGACAAGCCGATTCGACAGGCCGCCGCCTACGCGATGAACCAACAGCAGGTAGTCGAACAGATCTTCAAAGGCCGGGGGCAGGCGTCGTACCACTTCACGCCGCCGAACATCTACCCGGGTGGGCCGCAGGCCTACACGCAACACGCCAGGCAGAACTACCCCTACGGGTACAACCAGACCCAACTCGACAAGGCTCGGCAGGTGATGAAGGACGCCGGGTACGGCCCGAACAACCGGGCGCAGTTCACGTTCACGGCCTACCAGTCCTCGCCGACCTGGGTCGAGGTGGCGAAGCTCCTGCGCGACCAGCTAACCAGCGCCTACATCGACATGACGGTCGAGCAGGCGCCGTTCTCGACGTTGCTCAAGCGCGGCCGGAACGGCAACCTCGAAGCCTACTCGCTGGGCTGGATCATGGACTGGCCCGCGCCCGACAACTTCCTGCAGCTGCTGTACCCGCCTCAGACCGACACCTCGAAGCCCGCGCCGTTGTCGTACGTCAACTGGTCGGGGACCGAGGCGGCCCAGCAGGCGATCAACGCGTGGCGGCAGGTCCAGAACAACACCGCGCCGACCGACCAGGCCCAGCAGGCGCGCAACGAGGCGTACGTCACGATCGAGGAGGCCAACTGGGAGGACGTCTGCTTCCTGCCGACGTACCACGAGATGGACCAGCGGTTCTGGTACGACAACGTCAACCCGCCGACGTTCGGCGCGGCCGGACCGAGCCGCCAGATGTTCCACACGACCGGCATCGAGTAACGGAACGAAGTCGGTTCGCTCGGCCGCCGGAAACGGCGCTGTTCCGCGGTCGACGGGGCGGGTGCCCCGTCGACCGCGTCGCTTCAGCGGTGCGCGGAGAGGTCGGGGACGGGTGGGTCCCCGGTTCGACAATGGTATGCCGGTGTCAGAGGCACGCAGCCGGTCCGTACACCAGCGACTCGACGTTGGTCGGCCTTCCTCTTTTTCTCACCCGTTGGCGCATCCGCCCGCCGCCTGATTACTCACACAAATAGCTGGCGTTCATTTATACTGTAAAGCGTATACAAACTCTTGTGCGGCGGCCGAATACGTTGACGCATGCGTCCGCCCTCCGACCTCCAGAAGATTCTCCGTCGGCGGAGCCACTACCTCCGCCACCTTCGCCAACCCCGCCAGAAGCGCGACCTGGTCTGCGAACTCGACGAGTCGCGCTCGACCATCGACCGCGCGGTGCGGGAACTCGAACGCGCCGGCTTCGTCGAACGCGGCGACGACGGCTACCGGACGACGCTCGCGGGTGAACTCGCGCTGACCGAACACGACCGCCACGCCGACCGCGTGCGGGGACTCGCGTCCTTCCGGGACCTGCTCGCGGAACTCCCGGCCGACGCATCCCTCGACGGGTCGCTCTTCGAGGACCCGGAGGTCGTCCTGCCGACGCCGCACTCGCCCCGTGAACCGGTCGGCGCGATAGACGCGGTGCTCGCCGACGCCGACCGGGCGCGGACGCTCGGCGGCGTCGTCGTCCCCGAGTTCGCCGACGCCTACAGCGAGCGGGTCCTCGACGGCGGGATGACCGCCGAGTTCGTCCTCACCGAGGGCGTCGTCGAGTGGCTGGTTTCGCGCTGGCGCGAGCAGTTCAGGGCGTTCCTCGAAACCGACGGCGTCACCGCGGCCGTGACCCCGACAGAGCGGCCGTTCAGCCTCGTCCTCGTCGACGGTCGCGAGGGAACCGAGGTCGGGGTGGCGCTCCACGTCGGGGGTTCGATACTCGGGTTCGTCCGCAACGACACCGCCGCCGCGGTCGCGTGGGCCGAGGAGACGTTCGAACGGGCGCGGGCGGGGGCCGACTCCCTGACGGGTCGCCGCCTCGACGAGTGACGACGTGTCGCTTGTGCCACAAAAGATATAATTGCCGACTGCGCACCTCCGGCCGAGATGAAACGATTCCTGTCAAGGGTCGGCATCGGCGCGGCCGAAGTCGACACAGTCCTCCCCAAGACCACCCTGAAAGCGGGCGAAACCGTCCAGGCCACCGTCGAGGTCCGCGGCGGATCGACCGACCAGGAGGTCGACCAGATATACTTCGCGCTCGAGACGAGCTATCGGACCGACGACGGCCGGAAGACGGCGGTCGTCGACAAGTTCAAACTCGCCGAGTCGTTCACCATCGAACCCGACGAGGAGCGGTCGTTCGACGTCGAAATCGAGATTCCCTTAGAGACGCCGGTGACCGTCGGCCGCACCGACGTCTGGGTCGAAACCGGTCTCGACGTCGACTGGGCGCTCGACCCCGACGACACCGACTACGTCGAGATAGAACCCGAACCCCGGCTTCAGGCGGTGTTCGACGCCGCCGAGTCGCTCGGCCTCTCGCTGCACAGTGCGGAGTGTCAGGCCGACCCCCACGGCACCTTCACCTCCCGGCGGTCGTTCGTCCAGGAGTTCGAGTTCCGCCCGCGGTCGGGGCCGTTCGCCGGTAAACTCGACGAACTCGAACTCGTCGCTCGTCCGACCGAGGACGAACTGACGATCTACGTCGAGATCGACCGCCGCGGCGGCCTGCTCTCGGAGATGACCGACACCGACGAGCGCCGCGCGACCCTGAGCGTGACCGACGCCGACGCCGACCGAATCGCCGAGGACCTCCGGGCGACGGTCGAGCGCCACCTCTGAAACCACGCGACCGTAACCGTCCGTCGCCCTCCCCTCCGCGGCCGCGCTCGCGTCCCGGACGACGGACCGGAACCGACCCCCGCGACCCGCCCCGAATTTAGCCCGTGCCATCCCAGAACTCCGAAGACGTCGACGACCGACTGACCGGACCCGAAGAACTGCTCGCCACCTTCGCCGGCACCCGCGGCGAGGAGTGCACGCTCTACCCCGAGGACGCCGCGGCGTCCCGGCCCCTGACCGAGTGGATAACCGCCGAGTCGGGGTCGTTCGTCACGGTTTCGCAGATGCGGTGAGCGCCGGGCGACCCGCCGCGCTCGCGACGAACGGGAAACTACATAACGGATGGGCGTCTCGGCCCCACCGATGGCCGACGACGATTCGCTCTCCGGACCCCTGGGCTCGCCCGTCTTCCAGGGCGTCTCCGGCTTTTCGCTCATGTTGACCTGCGCGCTCGTCTCCGAACAACTCGTAGTTCCCCGCGAACTCACGCTGGCCGTCCTCGCCGTGGGAGTGGCGCTGTTCGCCAGCGGCGTCTGGCACATGCTCCCCCGCGGCGTCGACGACCCCGTCCTCGACGGCTGACCGCGTTCGTCTCGTTTTCCCCTCGCCGTCGGTTTTCCTTCCGTCCCCGGCCGGTTCATTTATGGCGCGCATCCGTCATACGTTCGGCATGGACAGAGGACTCGCAGTCGTCGACGCCGACGAATCGACGAAAGCGCTCGTCCGCGAGGCGGGGGAACTCGCCGCCGCGGTCGACGCCGAACTCGTACTGTTGCACGTGACGACCGACGAGGAGTACGACAGCAAGCGCAGGGCGATGGAGAAGGTCCCGGCCGTCCAGGCGAACTACTCTAGCGACCGGGCGCTCTCGGGAGCGGAGCAGTTCGCCGCGGACGTCGGGCGGGACGCGCTCGACGGCGTCGACGTGGAGTACGAAGCGGTCGGCGCGCTCGGCGACGAGCAGAGCAAGATACTCCAGGTGGCCGACGAGCGCGAGTGCGACCACCTGTTCATCGCCGGCAAGAAGCGCTCGCCGGCCGGCAAGGCCATCTTCGGCGACCTCACCCAGTCGATCGTCCTCAACTTCGACGGCCCGGTGACGGTCGTCACCGAGTAGTCCTCGGACGCGCGACAGACGCCGCCCGGGCACCTTCGAGCGCGCGGCGGGCGACCGCGTCGCGGTCGTCCGCCGCGCCGTAGCTTTTCCTTCCCCGCGACCGTATCGCCGCCATGGGCCTCTACGAGCAGGTTGCCGACCTTCCGCTGACCGTGGAGTCGGTCGAGTGCGAGCGCCGCGAGCGCGAGACGCCGAAGTTCACCCGCGCGACGACCGTCGTCACGCTGTCCGGCGGGTCGTCGGGCGGCGGGGGAACCGGCGGGAGCGCCGCCGACGCCGACGACGCGGTCGTCGGCGTCGGCGAGGACGTGACCTACGCCGAAGACCGCCACCCCGCGCCCGAGTTCGACCTCGCCGGCGAGTACACGCTCGAGGAGTTCTCGCGGGAACTCGGCGAGTTGGACCTCTTCCCGGACGCCGACCCGGACCACGAAATCGCGCGCAACTACCGCCGGTGGGCGTTCGAGAGCGCCGCGCTCGACCTGGCACTTCGGCGGGCCGACACCCACCTCGGGGCCGCGCTCGACCGGTCGTACGACCCGGTCCGGTTCGTCGTCAGTCCGACGCTGGGCGACCCGCCGAGCGCCGACGTCCTCCGGACGTGGCGCGACCGGAACGCCGACCTGGAGTTCAAACTCGACGCCGGCGGGGGCTGGACGCCCGACCTGGTCGCCGAACTCGCCGACTTCGGCGTCCGCGTGGTCGACTTCAAGGCGCTCTACGACGACCCCGAGGTGGCCGGAAACGCGGGTCCGGACCTCTACGAGCGCGTCGTCGCGGAACTGCCCGACGCCATCCTCGAAGACCCGGCCTGGACCGACGAGACGCGGGCCGCCCTGGCCGACGCCCGCGACCGAATCTCGTGGGACGTCCCGATAACCGGCGTCGAGAGCGTCGACGACCGGCCGTTCGAACCCGACTGGCTCAACGTCAAACCCTCGCGCTTCGGGTCGGTCGAGTCGCTGCTCGACACCGTCGAGCACTGCGAGGAACGGGACATCTCCATGTACGGCGGCGGCCAGTTCGAACTCGGCCCGGGTCGCCGCCAGATCCAGTTGCTCGCCTCGCTGTTCTACCCGGACTCGCCGAACGACGTGGCGCCGACGGGGTACAACGACGCGACGCCCGCCGACGACCTGCCGTCGAGTCCGCTGTCGATGGGCGAGGTGCGCGGTTTCCGGTAGGAACGGCGGACGCGCCGCCGAGACGCGGTGGCGCGGCGACGCGGTGACGTCCGGCCACCCGACCGTCGGTCCGCCCGCTACAGCAACCCCGCCCAGAAGTGGCCGTTCGCCCGGTCGACGGTTCGTCGCACGCTCGCGACGGCGGACAGCCCCGGATACTCGGTTTCGAGGTCGGCGTACACCATCCCGGTGAGGAGGCGCTCGGCGGCGTCCTCGCACCCCGCGAGGTACGCCTGGTGGGTTTCGGCGAGTTCCTCCAGCGTCTCGTAGGCGGTTTCGACCGCCGCTCGGCGGTCCTCGAACGACCCGTCGCCGTCGACGACGAACCGGACGAGTTCGAGTACCTCCCCGAGTTCGGCCGCGAGCGTCCGCAGGTGGGTCGCCTCCTCGGCGACGAAGTCGCGCGACCGGGTCCGGTCGTGCACCGCCTCCTCGACCTCCGCCCGGAGTTTGTTCGCGACGAACGGCGAGAACTCCGTCCCGCGCGGGCGACGGAGCACCTCGGCGAGTTCCGCCGAGAACTCGCTCTCCATCGCCTCGGGCACCGTTCGCTCCGAGTACGCCGACTCCCAGTGGTCGACCGCGAACACCGTCTCCTCGAACGCGTCGCGGACCGCCTCGAAGGGGGCCGGGTCGGCGGAGAACTCCTGGCCGGCGGCCGGCAGCGAAGACGGGCGGGACGTCCCGTCCGCGTCGCCGGCCCGCGTTCGAATCGTCTCCACGCTGTCGAGGAACGCCTCGAACGCCTCGACCTCCTCGTCCAACCACTCCAGTTCGCGCTCGGTCGCTTCGAGCGCCGGTCCGAGCGGCGTCTCGTCGCGAACCGAGTTCGCCGTGTCGTCTCTCATCTGTCGATGGGAAGCGCGGTCACTCTACTCCGAGTCGGTGAATAAACCCCGTAGAGCGTTTCCACCGTTCACTCGACGCGGGCGCGGCCGGGTCCCGGGGTATCGCGGATTTCTGTCGGTGAGACGAACCGCGCGCCGACGCGCGGCGCCGCGTGTCGGCGCGCGCCGGCGTTTCGGGGCGGCGCGCGAGTCGACTACTTCGCGACCGTCGGCGTCGTTTCGTCGGGCGTCGGACGCCGAACGCGGAGTAATCCGGCATACCACGCTCGGCGACCCGGCGGCGCGGCGGAAACTCACCTTTTCGAGAACAAAGTCGGCGGGCGCTCCGGGACTCCGTCGCCCGGTCGACGCGACCGACGCCGGTCCCGTCGGGGTACGGAGTCGCGGACCGCCGAGAACCCACCGCCTACAGCGCCTGTTCTATCTCGGACGACTGGGTGAGGCCGTCGAACTTCGCGAGCACTCGCTCGTCGTCGCCGAGGACTATCGTCGAGGGGACCGACCGAACGCCGTACTTGTTCGCCTCCTCCGGGGAGGTCGTCGCGTCGACCTTCTGGAACTCGACGTCGGTCCGCTCGCTCGCGAACGCCCGGAGAATCTCTTCCTGCTGAGGACACTGTCCGCACGAGGGGGTGGAGAACTGTATCAGTTGAGCCATCGTCTACAGTTCGACCGATTACCACCGCCCCACTTCAACTAGTGGGGTTTCGGCGATTCCCACGACGGGTCATTCGGTCGTGTGGTCGGCGGTTGCTCGGTCGTGCGGTCGACACCGCCGGTCCGTCCGAGGACTTCGCGGTCCCTTTATCCGTCGACTCCCTACCGCCGGGCATGGAACCGGAGGACGACCGACAGTACTCGGCGGACAACCACCGGTACTGGGCCGAGCGCTCCGAGGAGTTCTCGCCCGCGTACTACGCGAACATCGGCGAGAACGAGGTCACCGAGACCCTCGCCGCCGTCTTCGACCACTACGTCGACGACGACGCCGCAATTCTCGAAGTCGGCTGTAGCTCCGGCCGGCACCTCGCCGGCCTGCTGGACGCCGGGTACGAGAACCTCACCGGAATCGACATCAACGACGACTCCTTCGACGTGATGGCCGACCACTACCCCCGACTCGCCGAGACGGGAACCTTCCACGCGGGCGCCATAGAGGACCTCGTCCCGGAGTTCCCCGACGACGCGTTCGACGTCGTCTACTCCGTCGAGACGCTCCAGCACGTCCACCCAGACAACGACTGGGTGTTCGAGGAACTCGCCCGCGTCAGCTCCGACCTGGTGATAACCGCCGAGAATGAAGGCAACAGTCCCGAACGCGGCCGCGAAGGCGCCGAGGTGAGTTGCGTCCGCGACGACTTCCCGCTCTACCACCGCAACTGGATGGCGGTGTTCTCGGACCTGGGACTCGCCCAACTCCTCCGCGAACCGGGCAAGCGCGACACGGTCCGAGTGTTCCGCGTCCTCTGACGCCCCGGTCCGGCCGTGACGACTTCGTCCCCGACGACCGGTGTGACGACAGTGACTTAAATCGAAACGTTCGGAACGGTCAGGCGGCTTCCCGGGATTCAAGTGTAATCCGCCGGATGTAACGAACGGACGGGCGTCCCGTCCGTAATGGTGCGGTAGGTGGGTCAGGACCGGTCGAGTCGGACGGCGCCGACGCAGGTCGCCGGGCTTCACCGCCCGATTTTCGCCTCGCCGGAATCGGCCGCGGTTCGCGAAACGTGGACCGCTCGGTCTGTTGTGCTACGGGGACATCCCCGCTGATTCTCGCTTCGAGAGTTCGGTCCGCGACGTGGGACTTAGAGTCCGGCGTAGGGGCCGCCCTTCGCCTCGGTGAGCCGGTCGACCTGCTCGTCGGTGAGGTCGATTTCGGCGGCCGCGAGGTTCTCTTCGAGTTGGTCGACCGTGCGCGCGCCGACGATGGGCGCGGTGACGCCCTCGCGGTGGGCGACCCACGCGAGCGCGGTCTGGGCGGGCGAGGCGCCGACCTCCTCGGCCACCGCGTCGAGTTCGTCGTGGACGTCGAAGTTCTCCTCGGTCAGGTAGCCCTCCTCGAACCGACTCGACTCGGCGGCCCGCGACTCGCCGGTCAGGCCGTCCTCGCGGGAGTACTTGCCGGTCAGGAAGCCCTGGCCCAGCGGACTCCACGGGCAGACCGCGAGTCCCTCCGAGCGGGCCATCTCCAGGTAGTTGCCCTCTATCTCGCGGTCGACGAGGTTGTAGCGCGGCTGGAGCACGGTGAACGGCTCCCAGCCCTCCGCGCGGGCGATCTCGTTGGCCTTCGCGACCTTCCAGGCGTTGGGTCGCAGGGTCGAGGCGCCGAGGTAGTTGACCTTGCCGTCCTCGACGAGGCCGTTGAGCGTCTTCATCATCTCGCGGGCCGACGTCCGGTCGTCCCAGCGGTGGATGTAGAGCACGTCGACGTAGTCGGTGCCGAGTCGCTCCAGAATCTCGTCGGTGCGATGCCGGAGGTTCTTGCGGTTGGTCCCGCGACTGTTCGGGTCGCCGTCGCGAATCTGCCAGTATATCTTCGAGGCGACGGTGAACCGTTCGCGGTCGCGCTCGGCCAGCCAATCGCCGATCCACTCCTCGCTCTTGCCGCCGCCGTACACGTCGGCAGTGTCGATGTACCGGCCGCCGGCCGCCTCGTAGGCGTCGAGCAGTTTGTGGGCGCGCTCCTCGTCGATTTCGACGTTCCCCTCTTCGGTTTCCTTGCCGAACCGCCAGGTGCCGAACTGGAGTTCGCTGGTCCGGATGCCGGTCGAACCAAACTGGACGAAATCGAGGTCGAGTGCTTCGAGATCGCTCATTGACGGATGGGTGTTCGGAGGTCCCGCTGAAAAGGGTTCAGCAACCGGCAGGCTCGGTGCGGAGGTTCGGGCGACTCCGCGTCGAGCGACGCGGGCCGACCATGGTAGCCCGTGGCTTTAGGCGGCCGTCAGAACATGGTGTGTATGTAATAGCATGCCAGACTCAGAGGCGAGAACGGCCCGAGAAGAGTGGGGCACCCGGTTCGGGTTCCTCATGGCCATGCTCGGTGCGATGGTCGGGGCCGGAAACATTTGGCGACTCCCGTACACCACCGGGCAGAACGGAGGTGGCGTGTTTCTGCTCGCGTACGTGCTCCTCCTGTTCCTGATCGCCATCCCGGGGCTCATGGCCGAGACGATGCTCGGGCGGTACACCCAGAAGGGTGTCGTCGGGTCGTTCAGGGAGATAGTCGGAGACGACCTCTATAGCGGACTCTCGCTCGTCGTCGTTCTGGTCAACGTCGGGGTCATGTCCTACTACGCACCCGTCATCGGCTGGACGATGTACTACGCGGCCAACTCGCTGCTGCTCACGTTCTTCCAGTCCGGGTTCGAGGCGGCGGCGTTCTGGAACTCGTTCACGGGTTCGCCGGTGCTGACGGTCGGGACGCACCCGGTCACGATGGCGGCTATCGCGGTCGTCCTGGCGTTCGGCATCCGCCGGGGGATCGAACGGGTCGTGAAGTACCTGATTCCGTTCCTCATCGTCGCGCTCGTCGCCGTCTCCATCCGCGGACTCACGCTTCCCGGCGGGATGAAGGGACTCGCGTTCGTGTTCACGCCCGACTGGAGTCACCTCCTCCGCGGCGACACGTGGGTCGCGGCCCTCGGACAGGCGCTGTTCTCGACCGGCTTGGGCTGGGGAATCGCGCTGACGTACGGAAGCTACCTCCGCAAGTACGACGACGTTCCGCTCGGCGGCGGCGTGTTCACCGCCGTCGGGAACACGAGCATCGGACTGCTCGCTATCTTCGCGGTGTTCCCGGTCGTGTTCGCGTTCGGACTCGAACCCGCGTCGGGTGCGCAGCTCACGTTCGTCTCGCTGGTGAAGGTGTTCCCGAAGCTCCTGGGCGGACAGGCGTGGGCTATCGTGTTCTTCCTCGGGTTCTTCGCCGCGACGTTCACGTCCGGTATCGCGATCACCGAGGTCGGCGTGACGACGGTCGCCGAGGAGACGCGGCTGAGCCGAACGCAGTCCGTGGCGGCCGTCGTGGCCACCATCTGGCTGATCGGACTCCCGAGCGCGTACTCGTCGGAGTTCCTCGGCGCGATGGACTACGTGTTCGGGAACTTCGGATTCCCGTTCGCGACGCTGACGATCATCCTGCTCGTGGGCTGGAAGTTCGGTCCCGAACGCGCGCGAGTCATCGACGTGAACCGGAGCACCGACCTCTACGTGGGCCGGTGGTGGAACGGCATCGTCAAGTACGTCATCCCGGTCGTGATCGCCTTCATCCTCGGGTACGGCGCGATAAACAGCATCGGAACGGAGAACCAGACGCTCATGATGGGCGGCATCGCCCTGATGGTCGTTCTCTCTCTCGGGAGCGTCCTCGTGATGAAGTTCGTCTCGGAACCGACGCCGACCGAATCGACTTCGTCGACCGTCCAGCGGGGTGACTGACGATGGCGCTCACGACGGCTACCTGGGTCGTGATGCTCGTCGTCGTCACCGTCGTGTGGGGGAGCGCTTCGGTGGCGATTCGGCGCTCGCTCGCCGACGAGGAGCGAAAACTCCGGCTCGTGCAGCGACAGGGTGAAATCGACACCTACTCACCGAAAGCGCTCGCCGACCTCCGAACGTGGGTCGAGGAGCACCCCGCGGACCCGTACGCCGACGAGGCGAAGGAACGTCACGACGAGTGCGTCGAGACGCTCCGCCAACTCGACGAACCGTTCTACGACTGGAGCGACGACGAAATCGAATCCCTCGAAACCTTCAACGAAACATGAACGCCGACGTTCGCATCGAAACGGTCGACACTCACACGCAGGGCGAACCGACACGAATCGTGACCGACGGCCTCGACCGGTCGGCCTTCGCCGGCGGAACCGTCGCCGACCAGCGCGACGCCTTCGCCGACTCGCTCGACTGGGTGCGGGAGTTCCTGATGAAGGAGCCTCGCGGTCACGACGACATGTTCGGCGCGGTCCTCGCCGAACCGCGACACGAGAAGGCCGACGTCGGGGCGTTCTTCATGGACAGCGGCGGCTACCTCGACATGTGCGGACACGGGACCATCGGGCTGGTCACGGCGCTCGTCGAACTCGGGGAGGTCGAACCCCGGTCGCCGATCTACCTCGAGACGCCGGCAGGGCTGGTCGAAACGCACCCCGAAGTCGAAGACGGAATCGTGACGTCGGTCGCGCTACGGAACGTCGAGTCGTTCGTGTACGACCGGACGACGGTCACCGTCGACGGGCCGGCGGGCCCGACGGCGATTCCGGTCGACGTCGTCTACGCGGGGAACTTCTTCGCGCTCGTCGACGGCGACGAACTCGGAATCGCCGTCGACACGGCGAACACCGACCGGTTCGTCGAGTACGGTCTCCGGATTCGAGAGCGGGTCAACGACGAACTCGACGTCGTCGATCCGTTCACCGGTGAGGCCGACTCCGTGTCCATCGCGGAGTTCTACCAGTCCACCGCGGAGGCCGACCGGAACGTCGTCGTCTTCGGCGAAGGGTCGGTCGACCGCTCCCCGTGCGGCACCGGCACCTGCGCGAAGATGACGCTGCTGCACGAGAAGGACCGACTCGACGTCGGCGAACCCTACCTGCACGAGAGCATCATCGGAACGCGATTCGAAGGGCGACTCGTGGACGCTCGGGACCGTCGCGGGACGACGGTCGTGACGCCGGAGGTGTCCGGGTCGGCGAGAATCATCGGGAAGCACACGTTCATCAAACAGCCCCACGATTCCCTCGACGGGTTCAGCGTGTCGGCCGACTGACTTCCGACCGCGCGGAAACCGTGTTCCGGCGCGTCGTCCGGAACCGGTTCCGGCAGGCCGACGGATAGACGAGGGGACCGGTCGACGCCACCTCACAGAGGACCGGCCGTCGCCTCACGATCATCGGAATTCGGACAACTTTCCCGAGAGAACCGAACCGAGATAGGAAGATGTTTATGAATTGTTTGCTAACTTGTGGCAAACGTGGGGTGTTCGTGATACTATGAGTGAACTATCGGCGGAGCCGGGAGTCGGCTCGAAGATCACGCTGAAGGTCTGGCATCCGCACTGCTGGACGCTCAGGGTCACCGAGGAAACCGACGCGGGACTGCTCGCCCACACGGTGTACAACACGACCGGCGACACGGTCAAGGCGAACTTCACGGTGTACGGCGACACGACCGACGACGTAGAGGCGCTGATCGAGGCGGCGCGGGCCTCCGAGCTAACGGACAGCGTGGCGGTGATGGAACGGCGCCACGATTTCCGCCAGAACGTGCCGTCGCTGGGGAACACGACGCGCGAACTGTTCGTCGAGTACGACCTGCAGAACAGCATGAGCGACGCGCTGGTCACGCAGGGGTTCGTCCACTACGCGCCGGTTCGAATCGACGACGGCCGGGAGTACTGGCCCGTGTTCACCGACGAGGGTCGGGACGGGCTACAACCGCGAATCGACGCGCTGCGCGAGGAGAAGGACGCCGACGTCGAAGTGACGAAGATCACGTCGCTCGAAACCGAGGAACGGAACGTCGAATCTCGGCTGTACAAGCTGTCCGACCGGCAACGGGAGGTCTTCGAGTTGGCGTGCGAACTCGACTACTACACGTGGCCCAGGGAGATCTCCACCAGGGAACTCGCCGACGAACTCGACATCTCGAAGACGACGCTCCTTGAACACCTGCGCAAAGCCGAAGCGAAGTTGCTGAACCCCGAGTAGTTCCGCCGGACGACCGAGCGGGGGAAGAAACCGTCAGTCGTCCTGCGTTTTGATATCGGCCGACAGCCCCTGAGCCATCTCGATGTCCCTGGAGTTGTTCAGCGTCCACGCCGTACGCTCGGTGACGGCTTCGATGACCTCGCGCCCGCTCGGATAGCCGTTGCCGGACTTCTTGACCCCGCCGAACGGGAGGTGGACCTCTGCGCCGATGCACGGCAGGTTGGCGTACGCGAGTCCGATTTCGGCGTGGTCGCGGTAGTAGTTGATCTGGCGGTAGTCCTCGCTGACGATCGCGCCGGCGAGTCCGTAGTCGGTGTCGTTCTGGAGGGTGACGGCGTCTTCGATGCTACCGGAGTACTCGATGAGGGCGACGTGCGGGGCGAACACCTCCTCGTGGATGCAGCGGAGGTCCTCGTCGTACTCCGTCTCGTAGACGAACGGACCGACCCAGTGGCCGCCCTCGTGACCCTCGGGAATCTCGTCGTCGTCGAGTTCCTCGCGGTCGACCAGCACGTCGACGCCCTCCTCGCGCGCCAGTTCGTTGTACCGGCGGAACTTCTCTTCGTGCTCGGCTTCGATGAGCGGGCCCATGAACGTCTCCTCGTCGAGCGGGTCGCCGACCGAGACGTTCTCCGCGGTTTCGACGAACCGTCGCTTGAACTCGTCGTAGACGTCCTCGTGGACGATGAGACGCTCGGAGGAGACGCAGCGCTGACCCGTCGTCTTGAACGATGACATGATGGCCGAGTGGACCGCGACGTCGAGGTCGGCCTCCTCGGTGACGACGACGGCGTTCTTGCCGCCCATCTCGCACGCCGCCAGCTTGCCCGGTTGGGCCGCGACCTTCTGGGCGACCTGGTGGCCGACCTCCGCCGACCCCGTGAAGAGGACGGTGTCGACGCGGTCGTCCTCGACGATTGCGTTACCGACGTCGCCGAAGCCCTGGACCATGTTGAACACACCCTCTGGGATGCCGGCGTCGTCGAACATCTCGGCGATAATCTGGCCGCACCAGGGGGTCTGTTCGGCGGGTTTCCAGACGACGGTGTTGCCCTCGACCAGCGCGACGGCCATGTGCCAGAACGGGATGGCGACCGGGAAGTTCCACGGCGTGATACAGCCGATGACGCCCCGGGGTTGCCGGCGCATGTAGGCGTCCTTGCTCCCGATTTCGGAGGGGACGATGTCGCCGTGGGGGTGGCGGGCGTTGCCCGCGGCCCACTCGACCATGTGGGCGGCCTCGACCACGTCGGCCTTCCCTTCCGAGATCTCCTTGCCGCACTCCTTGGTGACGATTTCTCCGAGTTCGTCCGTGCGCTCTTTGAGTTCGTGATAGATGTCCCAGAGGTACTCCGCGCGGTCGATGTACGAGAGTTCACGCCACTCCGCTTGCGCGTCTTCGGCCGCCGACACGGCGCGTGCGACGTCGTCTTCGGTGCTGCGACAGAACGTCTTCAGCGAATCGCCCGTCGCGGGGTTCTCGCTCGTGAACTCGTTCTCGCCGGTTCCTTCGGTCCACTCGCCGTCGATGTAGTGACGACCGAGTCGAGTCCCAGTCTGCTGACTCATGCGTTATCGTCCCGGCGGACCGCGGTAATAGACACTCCCTCATATGGTCGGGGGACGGTGCGACGCGGCGGTCGGAGGCGGTGGTCGGATGCGGCGGGCGGAGGCGGCGGTAAGAATGCGACGGGCGGGACGGGGACCGTCCGTCCCGCCCGTTTGTTTCATAGCTATCTACAGTGATTCGTTTGGTAGGGTGTTGCTATAGGGGGGTACAGTCGAACTGTCGAACGATGATCCCGCCGATCGCGAATCGATTCGTGGCTGGAACGACGATGGCCGGAGCGATCGACCACGTCTCGATGCTCAACGACCGGGGCGTCGGTGGAATTCTGAACCTACTGGGCGAGCACTACCACGACGCCGAATCGGCAGTCGAAGACGCGCGGGTCTATCGGGAGCTGATTCGAGCGGTGGACGACAGCGGCGTCGACGCGAGCATCTCCGTGAAACCGTCTCAGATCGGAATCGACGTCGGGGCGGAGACGTTCAGCCAAAATCTAGCCCGTATCGTCGACGCCGCGGCCGACCGCGACGTCTTCGTCTGGGTCGACATGGAGGACCACACGACGACCGACGCGACCCTCGACGCGTTCGAACGGGCCGCGACCGAGCACCGCGGCGGCGTCGGCCTCGCCATCCAGGCGAACCTCAAGCGGACGCGCGACGACCTCGAACGCCTCGCGGAACTCCCGGGGAGCGTCCGCCTCGTGAAGGGCGCGTACGACGAACCGGAGTCGGTCGCGTACCAGCAGAAGGAACGCGTCGACGAGGCGTACAGGGACCACCTCGAGTTCATGTTCGAGGAGTTCGACGACGGCGTCGCCGTGGGAAGCCACGACCCCGCGATGATCGGCCACGCGAAGCGGCTTCACGACGAGTACGGGACGCCGTTCGAGGTGCAGATGCTGATGGGCGTGCGCGACGACGCTCAGTTCACGCTCGCCGACGAGGGGTGCGAGGTCAACCAGTACGTCCCGTACGGCGACAAGTGGATGCTGTACTTCTACCGTCGAATTCGAGAGCGCAAGGAGAACGCGCTGTTCGCGCTGCGCGCCATCGCGGGCGTCTGAACGAGTCCGCCCTCGGGCGAGCACCGTCGACGCATTAGAACGAAATCAGTCGCCTGAAGCGACGTCGGCGTCGGCATCGGCATCGGCATCGGCGTCGTCGCTCCGGCACCGTCGTAGCCCCCTCGAAGAGAGGCGGTACACGCCGCAACTCGTCGTCGTGAGGTGACCCTCCCGGAACAACCGCGTACAGCACCGCTCCACCTCGAAGGGATGTCCGTCGAGTTCGGCGACGACGTCGTCGATGTGCACCGGACCGCGACGGTACAGCAGTTCGAGCAGGCGTCGTTCCATCGGTTCGATCAGTCGGTCCCCCGCGGGTAGCACCACGCACAGTCGTTACAGCGCTCGACACCGTTCACCCAGCGCGTCTCCGCGTCGCAGCGCGGACACCGTCGGTCTAACTCGAGGTTTCGGTGGAACGACATCGTATCTTCGACCTCGTATCGGACGCCGTAATAACCACTCCCGACCATGACCGGGACGATGTGCGCTCGGCCGGAATCGGACGCTTTCGGCCTCGTGACGGCGTTCAGTCGGAAGTTCGGTGTAAGCAGCGAGGTCGCGTTCGTCGACGGTAACGGAGCGCGGTCGCGTACGAACCGTCAAAGCGCAGGACGCGGCCGCGAAACGGATGGTTTTATCTAGTCGAAGCTGAGAGTATCTTCTGCATGGCAGACCTAATCGTCAAAGCGGCCGTCAAGGACGCACTCGAAGGCAAGAACGTCTCCTCGGACTTCTACGACGCGCTCGACGAGCGCGTCGCGGAACTCCTCGAGGAAGCCGGAACCCGAGCGGGTGCGAACGACCGCAAGACCGTTCAGCCCCGCGACCTCTGAGGTCGGCGCACGAACGAACTTTCTCGTTTATCGGACCGACGCCGTAGTCGCTTCACTGTTCCGACTCGTGAGTCCGCCGACCGACGGGAACGGTCCGCGCCGCGCGGCGCGGACCGTCCCCGCTTTCCGTCGTTCTCTAATCGTCCCTCTATCTCTCGGCGGCCCGGCCGGTCGGGCGACCGGCCGGGCCGCCCGATTCGGCTCAGACGTCGTAATCGGGCCGGACGGGGCCGATGGGTCCCGCGTAGAGGCCGCCGCCGCCGCCGGCGTCGTAGACCCGAATCGCGATGACGTTCTCGCCGCCGTAGTTGACGCTCTCCGAGGGCACCCGGTACTTCCGCTCGACCTGCCACGCGGTGGCGAAGCCGTCGTCGGGGAAGCTTCCGCTCTGGCCGACCGTCTCCCCGTTGAAGAAGGTCCGGTCGACGTCGTCTATCTTCCCCAGCGGGACCAGCAGGTCGGCGTCGTACTGCGCCCAGGACTCGGGGACGGTGATGGTCTTGCGGTACCACCCGAAGACGTTGCTCTCGGTGTACCCCGAGTGGTCCTCCCAGTTGGCGGGCAGTTCGACCCGCTCCCAGCCGCTATCGTCGTAGTTCGGGGCCGCCCGGGCCGGGTCGTCGCCGGGTTCGAACAGCCACGTCGGCGAGAGTTCCATCGCCGGCAGCACCTCGACCGTCTGGGCGGGAAGCGCCTCCGCCGCCGACCGGCCGACCCGTATCTCGTGGTCGCCCGCCGAGAGGTAGGGTAACTCGACCTGCGCGGTGGCCTCGCCCTCGCCGGGGGCCAACCGGACGAACGCGCTGGCCACCTCCTCGCCGTCGACGAACACCCCCAGGCGCTCGCCGCCGACGACCGACCCGGCGTTCCGCCCCGAAATCGTGAGGCGTATCGACCCGCCGGAGACGGCGACGTCGGGCGCCTCGAAGCCGGTGTAGGTCTGGTCCGGCGCCTCGTAGGCGGGGACGTCCCGCCGGTCGCCCCCGTCGGCGGGCCGGAGTCGAATCGCCTGACCGCCGCTGGCGGCCATCGAGGCGACGGCGGTCGTCCCGGGGTCGACCAGCAGTTCGTCGACCCGGACGTCGGTGGGGTTCTCGTCGTAGCGGGTGCCGGCCGCGTCCGAGTAAATCTCCGCGACGTACTTCGGGCCTCGCGGCGCGCCGCGGCCGTCGGCGTTCTCGTCACGGGGGCTGAGGAACGAGAGCGGGACGTCGACGGCGCGGCCCGCCCCGTTCGTCATCGCGCCGACGTACCACTCCTCGCCCTTCCGGCGGGCGGTGACGACGTACTCGCCGATTTCGGCGTCGACGACGGTCGTGTCGTCCCACCCGCCGGCCGGGACCACGGCGAGGAAGTCGAACTCGCGCTCGGTTTCGAAGTTCTCGGCCTCGGGGGCGTAGCCCTCGTACGCCTCGGGAATCGGCGACTCCGCGCCGTGCTCGGTGACCGCGACCGTGTTGAGGTTGAACCCGCCGACGTCGCCGGTGAACATCTCGCCCGAATCGTCGTAGTGGAGTTCGACGGCGACGGTGTTGTCGCCCGCTGTGAGTTCGACCGAGGTCGTGAACACCCGCCAGTCGTCCCAGTACTCGGTGAACGGCGGTTCGAGGGTCCGGTCTCGCCGTTGACCCGGAGCGTGGCCCGCGGCCCGCCGGCGTCGATGACGCGCTGGGAGTTCTCATTGGGCGCGCTGGCGTACCGGAGGTGGAGGTCGTAGGTCCCGTCGGCCGGCACGTCGGTCACCGCCCACGACGCCGACGACCCTGACGGCACCCGGTTGGGGTCGACCGCGACGTAGTTGGTCCCGAAGGCGTTCCGCCAGTTGTCGGCGGTGACGAACGCGCCGAGGTCGCCGCTGGCCGCCTGGAGGAGTTCGCCGACCGAAAGCTCGGGGTTCACGTAGGCCTCGATGCGGTCGGCGGCCATCTGCAATCCGGCGTTGTAGTTGGGGTACATCGCGAGCTGTTTCGCCCGCGTCGTCTGTATCTGCCCGCCGGTGTCGTCGTGGAACGTGATGTCGAAGATGCCGGGCTGATAGCTCGCCGGGCCGGCGAGCATCCGGGTGAACGGCAGCGTGACGTGGTGGTCCGTGCCGACGTCCGACCCGAGCGCGGTGAAGCCGTCGTACTCCTGGGCCTTGACCGTCTCCGTCGACGCGAGGTTGGGGTAGGTGCGGCGCTTGCCGGTGGGCTTGTCGGCCTCGTGGCGTTCGAGCAACTGCCGGTTGCCGGCGGCGCGCCGCGCGACCAGTTCGTGGTGGTTCACCGCGATCTGGCTGTGGTGGTTGGTCGTCGCCGTCCCGCCGTCACCCTCGTGGCCCAGGCCGTTGTCGTTGACGTAGCCGTTCTTGATGCTCCGGATGTGGTTGTCCTCGTAGAACGCGAAGATGTCGTCGTTCAGTATCTGGTCCTCGTAGTTGGGGAGGTTCCCCGCGGTTTCGTTGTGAGCGGTCATCTCGACGCTCGGGTCGAGCGACTGGCCGTAGTCGGTGACCGCTGGCAGGTCGAAGTCGGGATACGACTCGTCGAAGTCCATCGACACTCCGGACCCGGGGTAGCTATCCCATCCCCGATTCCAGCCCTCGACGAGCACGCTCTCGACGCCGTTCTCGCTGGCGAACCGCATGTACCGCTTCATGCGCTCGGTGCGGGCGCCGTGGATGTACGCCGCCGGGTCGCCGCCGTTCGCCTCGATGTCGGCGTCGGACTTGTACTCCCAGTTGGCGTTGCCCGCGATCATCGTCCACCAGATGCCGACGTACGTCCGGGGCGTCATCCAACTCGTGTCGGGTTCGCCGCCGACGGTCGGCAGCACCGACTCGTCGAGGTCGTCGTTGAGTAGCGGAATCAGCGACGACTCCATCAGGTCGCCGGGGTTGCGCCCGAGTTGGACGGTCCGCCAGGGCGTCGCCAGCGGGGGTTCGGCCGACACCTTCGTCCCGTCGGGGAGCGGCGCGAGTTCCGCCGAGAAGTCGGTTCCGCCCTCCGTCGACCGGGGTGCGAGCGACATCGTGGCGTAGTCGGTGAGGTCGGCCTCGTGGACGCTCAGGTACGCGTCCTCGCCGGCCCTGACCGTGAACGGGGTGTGGGCGCCGTTCCGGACGGCGTTCCCGTTCGGGCGGGTCGTCCGGGTGCCCGACTCGACCTCGCTGAGTTTCGTCCGCTGGTACTCCTGTTCGAACCGCGGGTTGACGAACTCGTTCGGAATCCACCAGGCGTCGTAGTCGTCGTCGAACGCGAACCGCGTGTTCTCGGCGGTGACGACGGTCCGTCCGGCGTTGCTCGCGAAGTCCTCGCCGAGGACGAACCGGAAGCCGAGTCCGTCGTCGAACACGCGGAATTCGAGGTTCGCCGACCGGCCCGGGCCGGCCGTCTCGGCCAGTCCGACCCGGAGGTAGCTGTACTCCGCCTCGATGCGGTCGTACTGGTCCCATATCGGCTCCCAGCGCTCGGTTTCGGTGCCGCGCTCGGTGCCGGTTATCGTGACGTCGGCGCCGTCGGCGCCGTCCGACGCCGCGCCGAACGTCGACTGGTTACGGAACTCGAAGCCCAGCGCCGACGGCTCGAGGTACGTCGTCCCGTCGAACGAAACCGCGTACGTCGGCACGCCGTCGGCGGCGTCGACGGTCACCTCGACGGCGCCGTCGGGCGACGTGACGCGCTGAGTGTCGCCGTCGCGCTCGTTCGCGATTCGCCCCGAAACCGTCTCGGGCACCGACGCGGAGTAGGCCGCGGCGGCAAGCAGTCCGGCCGCGCCGCCGAGGAATCCCCGCCGACCGAGCGTCTCGGCCGGCCGCGACTCGTCGTCGTTCGATTCCGCGCCGCCCGATTCGCCTCGCCCGGTTCGCCCGTTTTCGTCTGGGTCGCTCGCCATTCCACGAACCGGTTGACAGCTACGGAATATAAAATTTATTGCCGAACGAAGTAATTACTCTTCGTATGCGTCCGGAGTCGAACGTCGCCCGGCGCGACCCGCCGCAGGCGTCGAAACCTCCGCACGAAGGACGGTGACGTTATAAAGCAACCCCGGTGGCGGGGCAGCGAACTCATTCGATTCGGAGGAGACGTTCGACGCATGGACGACCGGACGACGTGGAACCACGACACCGTCGCGGCCAACGGACTCTCGTTCCACTACGTCGAAGCGGGTCGCGGCCCGCTCGTGCTGTTACTCCACGGTTTCCCGGAGTTCTGGTATTCGTGGCGCGAACAACTCACTCCGCTCGCCGACGCCGGCTATCGGGCCGTCGCGCCGGACCTTCGGGGCTACAACGGGACCGAGAAGCCGACCGGCGTCGAACGGTACGCCGTCGACGAACTCGTCGCCGACGTGGCGGAACTCGTCGAGGCGCTCGACCACGAGACGGCCCACCTCGTCGGACACGACTGGGGCGGTTTCCTCGCCTGGGAGACGGCGAGTCGGCGGCCCGAAGTGGTGGACCGACTCGTCTCCGTCGGCGTCACCCATCCCGTCGCGTTCGACCGCGGACTCGACCGATTCGACCAGTTCCGGCGGGCGTGGTACACGTACTTCTTCCGACTCCCGGGGCTTCCCGAGCGGGCGCTTCGCGCGAACGACTACGCGGCCCACGAGCGGATGGTTTCGGACGGAGTCGGACGCGACGACGCCTTCGACGCCGCCGACTTCGAGCGCTATCGAGACGCGCTCGCCGAACCCGGGGCGCTCACCGCGATGGTGAACTACTACCGCGCGAACCTCGGCAAGCGCTTCCTCCGCAAACTCGTGTTGCCCCGGTTCGGGCGACGCGTCTCGTCGACGGGGTTCGAGGCCGGCCGGATTACGGCTCCCACGATGATACTCTACGGCGAACGGGACCACTTCGACGCGGCGGCGATGTTCGACGGCGTCGACCGGTGGGTCGAGGACCTGCGACTCGAACGCTTCCCCGACGCCGGCCACTGGGTCCAACTGGAGCGTCCGTCCCGGACGAACGAACTGCTCCGCGAGTTCCTCGGCGACGCCGGCGACGGGTAGGGCGTCCCGCGCTGGGGTTCGTCAGTCGTCGGCCGCCCCGACCTCGACCAGCGCGTCGGGGGCGACCGACGCGTACCGAGAGACAGACGCGAAGACGTCGTCGTCCGCCGCGAAGCGGTCGCCCGACGCGACGCCGTAGGCCTCCGCGTCGCCGAACCGCGTCTCGACGAACCGTCGGGCGACGAGCGCCTTCCGGGCGTCCTCTCGCTCGTCCAGTTGCCGTTGCGCTTCCTCGAGCAACAGCGCGGCCGAGACGACGTCGAATATCAGGTCGGCGAGTCGTTTCGCGTGGTACTGGGCGTAGTCGGCGTCCTCGGTCGCCAGCGTCCCCAGGCCGGCCTGGAGTTCGCGGAACTTCTCGTCGGCGTCGGCGGCGAGGTCCTCGAGAAGCGAGTGGTCGAGGTCGACGGCGTCGAGTTTCTCCCGGACGTACGGAATCAGCGCCTCGTAGGCGTCCTCGCGGTTCAACGCGCGGAGCACGTCGAGCGCGAGGACGTTCGACGGCCCCTCCCAGATGGGCAGCACCTGGGCGTCGCGGTGCAGGCGCTCGACGGTGTGTTCCCGGACGTAGCCGTTGCCGCCCAGCACCTCCATCGCGTAGGAGGTCGCGTCGACGGCCGTCCGCGCGGTCCTGTACTTCGCGACGGGGACGAACAGTCGCATCAGCCGATAGGCGTCGGAGTCGTCGCCGACCCGCTCGCGCACGTCGAGCAGTCGCGCCGCTTCGAACGTGAAGGCGGCCGCGGCCTCGTAGTCGACGGTCATGTCCACGAGGTCCCGGCGCATCAGCGGGTGTTCGTCGAGGGGCTTGCCGAACGCCTCCCGCCGGGCGGCCCGCACCTTCGCCTCCAGGAGCGCCCGGCCCATCACGCCCACCGCGCCCGCCGCGTTCGTCAACCGCTCGAAGTTCATCATCTCGGCCATGTACCGGAACCCCGACTCCGGCTCGCCGACGAGGTACGCCTCGGCGCCCTCGAACTCGATTTCGCCCGTCGGAACCGAGACGGTCCCGAGTTTGTCCTTCAGTCGCCGGAAGTGGGCCTCGTTGACCTCGCCGTCGGGTCCGGTGCGCGGCACGAGGAACAGCGACAGGCCGGCGACGCCGTCGGGAGCGTCCGGCGTGCGCGCCAGCGCCAGCGCGCCCTCGGCGTCGATATTCGAGCAGAACCACTTCTCGCCGTACAGTCGGTAGACGCCCGCCTCGTCGGTGGGTTCGGCGCGCACCTCGTTGGTCCCCACGTCGGACCCGCCCTGCTCCTCGGTGAGGAACATCGCCCCTTCGATGTGGTCGTCGAGACTGCGGGACGTCAGGCGCTCGAAGTACTCCGCGAGCGCGCCGTCGTCGAACTTCTCCAGGATGATGGCGACGCCGGTCGTCATCGAAACCGGACAGCAGAACCCGATGTCGACGTAGCACAGCAGCGCCTGCATCGTCAGCGCGTGGGTCAGGCCGACGGGTTCGTCCCGACCCGGCGGCGCGTGGAAGGGGTCGTGGGTCAGCCCGAACTCCTCGTAGGCTATCTCCTCCTGCTCGCGCAGGAGCGGGTGGTACTCGACCTCGTTCAGTCGCTCGCCGTACTTGTCGAACGACCGGAGTTCGTGGCCCGCCTCGTCGATGCGGTCGGCGGCGTCGGCCATCCGGTGGCCCAGCGCCTCGCCGAACGCCGAGAGGACCGGTTCGGCCCACTCGAACTCGTCGTCGGGGTAGACGCGCCGCGCTTCGAACCGGAGCGTCGGGTCCATCTCCCAGTAGTTGCAGTCGCGGCCCTCCTCGAGTCGGGCGTAGTCTATCGGTTCCGAGGGCATGTTACCGAACGGTCGCGGCGAGTTGTCATAAATCCAACCCGGCGAAGCGCGCGTCGGCGCGCACCGTTTGGGTGACCATCCCACACCTCCGGGAGTCTTTTTTGAGCACCCCGCGTTCCGTCGGACTATGACCGCGACCGGGACGGACGTGGACGCCGCCGCGCTCGAATCGTACCTCTCCGCGGAACTGGGCGCGGCCGTGAACGGAACCGAGGTGCTCCACGACGGACTCAACCTCGTCGTCGCCGTCTCGACCGTCGCGGACGGCGACGCGTACGTCCTTCGACGGCCGAAGAAGCTGCGAGACGCCAGTTACATGAACGGAATAGAGCGGGAGTACCGAGTGCTGGAACGACTCGCCGAAACCGAGGTTCCAACCCCGGAGCCGGTGGCGTTCTGCACCGACGAGTCGGTTCTCGGCGGCCCCTTCTTCGTCATCACCCGCCTCGACGGCGCGGCGGTTCCGCTCGGCTCGGACCTGCCCGAGCGATTTCAGAACCCCGAAGCGCGCGGTCGCGTGGCCGATCTGCTGGTCGATACGCTGGCCGAGATTCACTCCGTGGACGTCGACCCGTTCGAGGGCGTCTGCGACCGCGTCACCCCGCGCGAACAGGTCGTTCGCGCGACGGAGCGACTCGACGAGACGACGGGCGTGACGGGCCGGGAACTCCCGACGCTCCGCTCGGTGGGGGACTGGCTCCTAGAAAACGCCCCGTCCGACCCGGAAATCACCCTGGTTCACGGGGACTTCCGGCCGGGCAACGTGCTGTTCGCAGGGGCCGACCGCCCCGAGATAACCGGCGTACTCGACTGGGAGACGGCGATGCTCGGAGACCCGCTGACCGAACTCGGCTACCTCCTGCTCCGGTGGCGCGACGACGGCGACCTGACGCCGTCGCTGGCCGAACTCCGGGCGCGGTACGATAACGAGGACGCGATACGGGACCTGGAGGAGAGGAACGAAGAGGGACTCGCCCCGTTCACGGCGAGAGCCGGTAGCCCCAGAAGACGCGAACTGGTCGCTCGGTACGAGCGGCGAACTGGTCGCTCGTTCTCGAACGAGCGGTTCTACCGGGCGCAAGCGGCGTTCCTCCTCGCGACGGTCTGGGAGGACCTCCACCGCCACCGACTGGAAGCGGGCGCGGCGTCCGACTGGGAGCCGTACGTCGACTACGCGTCGATGCTCGCCCACAGCATCGTAAAGGGGGACCTCCGACTGTAGCGGGAGCGCCGACCCCGGTCACTCCGCGAACGCCAGGTCGACCGCCTCCGCTTCGAAGTCCTCGACGAACGCGCCCTCGCCGCCGACGAGGTACCGGCCGGCGCCCGTCTCGACGACGAGCGCCGCTTCGACCGGAAACGAGTTGTTCGCGGGTTCGACCAGTCCCTGCCGGACTGCCACGACCCGACCCTCGATTTCGTCGGGGCCGTCGTCGTCCTCGTCGACCGGACGCCCCCGGACGGTAGCGACGACGTCGGCGCCCGCCCGGAGGTGGAGGGTCGCCTGCAGGACCGCCTGCCGGAAGTCGTCGTACGTCTCGGGCAGGTCGTGGGGGTCGGCGACGTACACTTCCTGGGCCATCGGCCAGTAGTTACCGAAAAAGGAGCCGATCATGACCGGGGCGAGCTGGCGCTGGGTGAACGCGATGGCGCGCTCGCCGCTGTTCGACCGTGCGATCATCGCGGGCGGGGCGACGATGCTCCGGGTCCGGTCGGCGGTTATCATCGTCGGCATCGACTCCCGCCAGGCGCGGGCGACGGTGGCGACCCCGTCGAGACCGAGGTCGGCGGCGGGGTCGGCGCCGGTGACGACCAGCAGAACGAGGACGCCGCGGTCGACCGCGTCGCGCAGTTCGTCGGCCACCTCCGAGAGGCGGTCGTACGGCAGCGACAGCGCCACCTCCTGTTCGGCCTCGCGGATGAGCGCGGTCACGCGCTTGAGCACCGTCACGCGGGCTTTGATGACCTCGAACTCGTCGGACTGGGGCGCGACCCGGGAGTAGCGGGCTTCGAGCGCGGGCCGCATCTGCTCGGCGTGGTCGGTGAGCGAAGCGACGACCTGCTCGGGCGGGACGGCCCTGATGGTCGCGGGCACCGCGTGGTCGTTGACCGAGACGAACCCCCGTTCCTCCAGTTCCTCGCTGACGCTGTAGACGTACCGCTTGGAGACGCCGGCGTCGTCGGCGACGACGCTTGCCTTCGCTTCGCCGTGGTCGAGTACCGTCAGATAGATGTCTATCTCCTTGTCCGAGAAGCCGAACTCCCGCAGCAGTCGAGAGAGCATCGGGTCGTCCATCGTTCACAGATGGCCCGGGACGGCACTTAAGGACCGTGTATCGCGCAACTCGCGAGTCCGATAGGATTCGCGCGGCGGGGTCGACCGGTCGCGCATCGCGCTCACACCTCGCCTTCGAGGACGACCGCGTCGGCGACCTCGACGACGGTTTCGTCGGACCCGCCCGCGCCCGCCCCGGCGGCGACCGACTCGCCGGTCAGCAGGTCGGTCGTCCCGACGGGTTCGCCGACCGCCACGTCTCGGGGTTCCGCGCCGAAGTTGAGGACGACCACGAGTCGGGAGTCGCCGTCGTCGCGGGCGTAGGCGACCGTTCGGTCGTCGCCAGAGCTATCCGGACACGCCCACTCGACGCGCTCGACGTCGCCCGTCCGCAGGACCGACCGGCGACGCCGCAGGCGCGAGAGCCGCCGGTGAAACGCGGTGAGCGCGTCGTCGCCGTCGTGCCACTTCATCTCGCCGCGCTGTTCGGAGACGCCCCGCTCCTGGCCGTAGTAGATCATCGGCGCGCCCGGCAGGGTGAACGTCGCGGCGGCGGCCGCCGGGAGCGCAGCCCGGCCGCACTCTTCGAGGTAGCGCGTCTCGTCGTGGTTCTCGACGTACCGGAGCAGCAGCGACGACTCGGGGAAGCCCTCTCGGTGGTTGGCGTCCAGCGCGTCGAACAGCGCGGCGGCGGGGGCCTCACCGTTGCCGATATCGCGGAGCGCACCGTAGAGCGCGGTGTCGTAGTGGGCGTCGAACTCGTTCTCGTGGAACTGGGGGTCCCGCGGGATGGTCTCGTCGAGCAGGAAGAACTCCGAATCCTCGGCCTTCACTCGCTCGCGGACCTCCTTCCAGAAGCCGTGGGGGACGCCCCACGCCACGTCGGCCCGGAACCCGTCGACGAGCGGCGCCCACTCGTCGACCACGTCGAGCATCCACGACCGCACCGCTAGCGAGTCGTAGTTTAGGTTGGGGATGCGGGTCCAGTTGAAGTAGTAGCCCGGCGCGCCCGTGCCCGCCCAGTCGACGTCGTCGGTGTCGACGAAGTCGCGGTCGGCTTCCGCGGGGTCGGCAGGCACCCGCTCGTAGTGGTCGGCGTACTCGGGGACGCCCGCCGAGTGCATCTGGAACGCGGGGTGGTCCCGGGAGGTGTGGTTGACGACGAGGTCGAAGACGACCCGGATACCGGCCTCGCGGAGTCGCCCGACCAGCGATTCGAATTTCTCGCGGGTACCGAGGTCGCTCGCGGTGTCGAAGTAGTCGGTGACGTGGTAGCCGTGGTCGGTGGGGCTCTCGACGACCGGCGTGAGCCACAGGCAGTCGACGCCGAGCGATTCGAGGTACGGCACTCGACGCTCTATCTCCTCGAAGGTCGTCTCGACGGTCTCGCCCGCGAACCGCCGGACGAATATCTGGTAGACGGTGGCGTGGCGCGCCCACTCGGGCGGGTCGTTGGGCCGGGAGACGGCCACGTCGCCGTCGGCGGAGACGACCAGGGTGTCGGCGACGCCGTGGCGCTCGGCGACCGGGACGGCGTGGACGCGCGCCAGTTCGGGGAGGTCGGCGACCGGGACGCGGAGTTCGTCGCCGTCCTCGGTGACGGCCGACTCCGCGAGGTCGTCGCGGTCGTCCAGCCAGAACTCCACGTCCGGGTCGCTCCCGTCGGGCGCGGCCTCGGCCTGTGCGGTCACGACCAGCGTCTCGCCTTCGACGTGACCCTCCAGGTGGACGCGGGGCCGCCCCGTCCCGGGAACCGAGACCTCGACCGTCCGGGTGTGCTCGAAGTCGTCGTCGAAGACGCAGATGCCCTCGTGGTCGCCCGGCGGCAGGTCGAGGTCGGCGACGTACGCGTCGCCCTCACGGACCATCGCGTCGCGGCCGAGCGTGTACTCGTTGAACGGACCGATAAGAGAGACGTCGCCGACCTCGTCCTCCGGCAGGGGCAGGTCCGAGACGGGGAGACTGAACTGAGTCTCCCGGCGAGGGTCGGGGAACGCCCGGACGGTCTGGCGGTGGGTCCCGTCGGGAGCGTCGAGTTCGAGCGCGTACGCGCCGGGCGCGTCGGGTTCGAGGTGGACGACCGCGCCGTCGCTGACTGCGCGGTCGTCCAGCGCGCTGTCCTCCGGGCTATCGACGAGCGTCCAGGCGAACGTCGCGTCGGGATTCGGACGTCGGGGCGCGAGTTCGACCGATTCGCCGACGGCGACGAATCTGGGCGGACCGGGTTCGTGCATACTCCCACGGGGCGTGGCGACACACTTCACTGTTCCGCAATTCGTGTACGTGTGAACAACTATTACACCAAAGGTTATTAACCGGGGCGCCGCGTCCGTTCCGCCAATGCAACTCCGCGACGCCCTCGACGACTTCAAACGACACGAGGGCCACGAGACGCGCTTTCCCGGCGAGCGCCGGACCACCGCAGGACTGTTCTCCGGATACACGCCCGCCGCCGACGACGCCAGACTCGTCCACGTCGGCCGCGGCGGCCGACTCCGAGACTTCGGGTCGCCGCTCACCGGTCGCAACGGCCTCGACGTCTCCCGACTGGGCGTGCGACGCGGCGGCGAGGTGACCTGGTTCGACGACTGCGAGACAGTCGACCAGCGTTACGACGGCGCGACGACGCTCGTCGTCACCGAGCACCGACTCCCCGACGGCGAGACGCTCGTCCAGTACGACCTCACGCTCGGACCCGCGCACGTGACCCGCGTCGAGCGTGGAGAGGTCGGACGAGACGTCGAGGAAGGCGACGAGTTCGAACTCGTCGCCTTCCTCGGCTTCGGTCCGGACGGCCGCGACACGGGAATCGGACAACTCCACCACGCCGACGCCGTCGAGGTGTACCACGACGACGAACACGACTTCGTCGCCGGCGCGGCCGGGTTCGACGCTCGCGGATGCGTTCCGGCCGACTTCGCGCGATTGCTCGACGCCGACCCGGTCGAGCGCCCCCGGACCGACGAGGGCGGCCGCCGGGAGGAGGCCAGTCTGAGCGGCGACGTTCTCTGCGAACTCCGCTTCGCCGACGGCGCGGCAACGTTCGCGACCTTGTTGACCGACGCCACCGAAACCGACCGCGAGGCCGCACTCGACCGCCTCGCGGCGGTGCTGGACGACTACGTCGACGTCGACTCTCTGAAGCGGGCCGCCGCTGAGCGCGCGCCCGCGGTTCCCGACGGCCTCCCCGAGTCCGACGCGGTGACGGCCGACCTCCGGGCCGTCGGCGCGCTGTCGGCTTCCACCGGCCTCCGCATCGCCGGCCCGGAGTTCGACGCCTACTACGCCCACTCGGGCGGCTACGGCTACACCTGGTTCCGCGACGACGCCGAGATCGCCCGGTTCCTCCTGCGCGCCGACCGCCGGTTCGACCTCGGCCTCGGCGACTGGCACGCCCGGAGCGCCGACAGCTACTGCGCGACCCAACTCGCCGACGGGGCGTGGCCCCACCGCGTGTGGCCGCGCAACCGGACGCTCGCGCCCGGGTGGGCGAACAGCCACCTCGCGGCCGGCGAGGGGACCGACTACAGCGAGTACCAGGCCGACCAGACCGCGAGCGTCGCCGCGTTCCTCGCCGACGCGCTCGCCGACCTCGACGCCGACCGCGCCGACCGGGCGCGCGAGACGCTCGCGGCCGCGCTCGACGGACTCGACCGCACCGTCGAGGGAGACGGCCTCCCGGTGGCCTGCCAGAACGCCTGGGAGGACGCCGTCGGCCGGTTCTGCCACACCGCCGCGACGTTCCTCGAAGCCTACGCGACGGCGGCCGCGACCGACGCGGCGTTCGCCGACCGCGCCGCCGAGGGGGCCGACCGCGTCTACGACGCACTCGACGACCTCTGGGTCCCCGATAGGGGCGTCTACGGCTACCGAATCGTCGCGGAAACCGTGGAGGGCGAGGAGGGGGAAGTCGGCGACGTCGACCCCCGGTGCGACTCGGCCTCGCTGGCGCTGGCGAGCGCCCACCTCGCGTACGACCGGGTGAGCGAGGTCGACGACCGCCGCCTCGACAGACTGGTTTCGCACGTCCGGACCGTCGTGGACGCACTCCACCGCGACCCCGCGGGGAGTCCGGTCCGGGGCCTCGCGCGCTACGAGGGCGACGACTGGCGGACCCGCTCGCAGGACGGCGAGAAAATCTGGACGGTTTCGACCGCGTGGGGCGCGTTCGCGTGCGCGAACCTCGCGGCGCTGCTCTCGGACCGCGGCGACCGGCGCGCCGGGGAGTTCGCGGAGAAATCGCGGGACCTGCTGAGTCTCGTCATGCCCGACGGGCCGCTCTGTCCGAACGGCGCGCTGCTCCCCGAGCAGGTGTTCGACGACGGGACGCCCGACAGCGCCACGCCGCTGGGGTGGCCACACGCGCTTCGGACGGCGACGCTGGCGCTGCTGGACCGCGAGGGGATGTTACACGAGGAGCCGGCGGCGGTCGCCGAAGATTAGTGCCGACCCGGCCGCGTTCGACAAAGTCCTGGCTGAACGCTCTGCGTTCGGGACCGCACCCTCGGTCGCCGTCACACGGACGCTATGGGTAATCGTCGTCGCGGTCCTGCTCGGTGCTATTCGGCCGCTCGTCCTCTCACGAAGCGAAAACAGCGAGTCGTTCGACCGAATTCCTTTCTCGAAACGCCCGCGCTCAGACGGTCGGGGCCGCCGACCGCTCGGGTTCGTACAGCAGCGATTCGCCGTCTTCGGCGTCGAAGAGGTGGACGTCGTTCGCGTCGAACGCGACGTGGACCGTCTCGCCCCGCGTCGGCTGGACGCCCGAGTCGACCCGCGCGATGAAGTCCTCGCCCAGGCCGAGGTGGAGGTAGTTGTCAGAGCCGACCGGTTCGACGACCTCGACGGTGGTTTCGACGGCCTCGCGCCCCGGTCCGGCGACCGAGACGTCCTCGGGCCGGACGCCGAGTCGGACCCGGTCGCGGCCCCGGACGGCGCTCCGGAGTCGCTCGTCGGCGAGTTCGTAGTCGAAGCCGTCCGCGCCGACGAGCCGTGTCGTCCCGCCCTCCTGCTCGACGGCCACCGTCAGGAAGTTCATGCTCGGCGAGCCGACGAACCCGGCGACGAACTCGTTGGCCGGGTCGTCGTACACTTCCGTGGGCACGCCGGTCTGCTGGAGTTCGCCGCCGTCCAGGATGACGATGCGGTCGCCCATCGTCATCGCCTCCTCCTGGTCGTGGGTCACGTAGATGGAGGTGGTGCCGAGTTCGTCCTGAAGCCGCTGAATCTCGGTTCGCATCGTGGTCCGGAGCTTCGCGTCGAGGTTCGAGAGCGGTTCGTCGAACAGGAAGACGTCGGGGTCCCGGACGATGGCGCGGCCGAGCGCCACCCGCTGTTTCTGGCCGCCAGAGAGTTCGTCGGGCTTCTGGTCGAGCAGGTCCTCGATGCCCATCATTTCGGCGGTTTCGCGGACCTTCTCGCGGCGCTCGTCCTTCGAGAGGTCGGTGGACATCCGCAGGCCGAACGCCATGTTCTGCGCGACTGTCTTGTGGGGGTAGAGCGCGTAGTTTTGGAACACCATCGCCACGTCGCGCTCGCGGGCGTGGACGGCGGTCACGTCCTCGCCGTCGACGAAGATTCGCCCGGCGGTCGGTCGCTCGAGACCTGCGATCATCCGGAGCGTGGTGGACTTTCCACAGCCCGACGGTCCGACGACGGTGATGAACTCCCCGTCTTCGACGTCCAGGTGGATGTCGTCGACGGCCACGATCCGACCGTTGGTATACTCCTTCCTGAGCGCGTCCAGCGTTACTGTCGCCATCTTTCCCGTGAGTACGTCTCCCACGCTTTAGTTCTTGCCCTCTTCGTCGAATATGTGATGCATTATTTCGTCGCTCTTTTTTCTCCGTTCGCCGAGTTCCGTCGGTCGGCGTCGGCCCAAAGGCCGACACGTTTATGCCAATTCGACGAACTGGAGCTACGAAACGCCGTTTCGTCCGGTTTTCGGTCCGAACGAAGACTTCTATTCCGCGTGAAAGACCGTGTTGGAACCCGAGGATTTAAGTTGTGAACAACTAATTCAACACATATTCACCCCATGACAGTGAATCGCAGAAAAGCTCTCGAGAGCATCGGCGTGGCTGGCATCGTCGGACTGGCGGGCTGCGCGAGCGTCCAGAAACAGGGCGGGACGACCGAGGGCGGCGACGGCGGAGACGGCGGCGGGGGGACCACGTCCGGCGAGGACTCCGGGCAGGCCGGGACCACCGAGTCCGGCCCGGCCGGCACCGCGAAGGCGTGGTACAGTCTCCAGGACACGGAGCTACAGGCCCGCAAGCAGGCGCTGAAGCGGTTCAACGGTAACTCGAAGCACACCGTCGAGGGCGCCGACATCTCCGACCTGAAGAAGAAGACCACGAGCGCGATTCCGGCCGGCCAGGGACCGCAACTGTTCGACTGGGCCCACGACTGGGTCGGCGACTACTACCAGCGCGGGTTCGTCGCCGACCGGAGCGACCAGTTGAACGTCTCGCTCGACACCTTCACCGACACCGCCGCGGAGGCGGTCCAGTTCGACGGGAAGGTCGTCGGCCTCCCGTACGCGGCCGAGACGGTGTCGCTCATCTACAACAAGTCGATGGTCGACGAACCGCCGAAGACCGTCGCCGACATGAAGTCGGCGATGAAAGAGCACCACGACCCGAACAACAACACCTACGGGCTCAGCTACCCCTTCGACCCCTACTTCGTCAGCGCGTGGGGCCAGGCGTTCGGCGGCTACTACTTCGACCCCGAGAAGGACCCGATGCTCGGGCTGACCCAGTCGAAGACGCTGGAGGGCTTCCAGTTCGCGCTCGACACGTTCAAGCCCTACATGCCGAAGGACCCCAGCTACGAGACCCAGGCCGCGCCGTTCGCGTCGGGCAACGCCGCGTTCGCCATCAACGGACCGTGGTACCTCGCCACGCTCAACGAGAAGGGCGTCGACTTCGGCGTGACGAAACTGCCGACGCCCGACGGCGGCCAGCCCCGGCCGTACACCGGCATCCAGATGTGGTACTTCGCGAAGGCGATGCAGAACGACGACGCGAGCGCCGCGGCCGCCCAGTCGTTCGCCGAGTGGTACGTCACCGACGAGAAGATGCTGAAGTCGGCCGCCCAGGAGCAGGGGTCCATCCCGGTGCTGGAGAGTCTGGCCGGGAGCGACGCGCTGCCCGAGAACGTCAGGGCGTTCTCCGAGACGGTCCAGCAGGGCGTGCCGATGCCGACCGACCCCAAGATGGGGAAGGTGTGGCAGCCGCTCACCGACGCCGTGACGAAGATGTTCAACGGCAACGTCGGCGTCGAGAAGGCCATGAAGCAGGCCGAAAAGACCGTCCGGAAGAACTGGGAGTAGACCGAACCAATGAGCACCGTCTCTCGCGTCACCCGCCGGATCGAAGACGTCCCCTTCCTCGAACGGGGCGACGCCTCGCTGTTGCTGGTGCTGCCGGGCCTGTTCGTCTTCTCGGCGTTCATGCTGTTCCCGATACTGTACCTGCTCGGCATCTCCTTCACGAACGCCGAGCCCTCGAACCTGTTCGCGGGCGACGGCGCGCTGTCGGTGTTGACCTTCGGCGAGGCGACGTTCGTCGGGTTGCGGAACTACGTCGCGGTCCTGACCGACCCGCAGTTCTGGAACTCCTTCGGCATCACGTGGCTGTTCGTCGCCACCAGCGTGACGCTGAAGATCGCATTGAGCATCGGCGTCGCGCTCATCGTCACCGGCGATAGGGTCCGAGGCAAGCGCGTCATGCGCTCGCTCATCATCATCCCGATGGGCCTGCCCGCCATCTTCACCATCACGGTGTGGCGGGGCATCTTCAGTTCGGCCGAGTTCGGACTGGCCAACCAGGTCCTCGGAATGCTGGGCTTCGCGTCGGTGTCGTGGCTGAACGACCGCTGGATGGCGTTCCTCGCGTACAACGTCACCGAGGCGTGGTTGGCCTACCCGTTCATGGTCATCATCACCGTGAGCGCGCTTCAGGACGTGTCCGAAGAGCTCCACGAGGCCGCGAAGGTCGACGGCGCGGGCTACGTCGCGCGGTTCCTCCACGTCACGCTGCCGTCGATCAAGCGACCGGTGCTGTTCGCCTCGATACTGACCGCGGCCGCCTCGTTCCAGCAGTTCCTCATCCCCTACGTGTTCAATCAGGGCGGACCCGCGCGGGCGAACGAACTCATCGTCGTCTACGGCTACCGCGAGGCGTTCACCTACTTCGAGTACGGTCAGGGCGCCGCCATCAGCCTGATCGCCGTCGCGTTCATCGGCGCGTTCATGTGGCTGAACGTCAAGAAGGGACGGCTCGCAGACGGGGTGAACGAGGCGTGAGCCTGCTTCGCTCCGTCGCCCGGGAACTCAAGGACGACGCGGTCGGCCTGGCGACGACGCCGGTCGACACCTACCGGGAGATGCGCTACACCGCCGAGGGCGTCCGGAAGGGCGAGATATCGCCGGTGCGGCCGCTCAAGACCCTCGGCATCACGCTGGGCGCGCTCGTCGTCGTGCTCGCGCTGCTGTTCCCCATCTACTGGATCCTCATCTCGGCGCTGTCGGGCTCCGGCGGCTCCATCTACTCCGTCAACGGACTGCGACTCCTGCCCGAGAACCCGTCGGTCCAGCCGTTCGTCTGGGTGCTCGGCGACCTCATCGTCCCGAGCTACCGCGTCGGGCTTGCCATCCCGTTCACCGACTCGGCGCTGGTGTTCGGCACGCCTCGACTGGAGTTCCTCGACGCCTCCGACTACGGCGTCACCAGTCCGTCGGGCTTCAAGCGGTTCTTCTGGAACAGCCTCACCGTCGCGATTCCGACGGTCATCCTGTCGATGTGCCTTGTCGTCCCGGGCGCGTACGCGCTCTCGCGCCGGAAGTTCATCGGCCGCCGCCAGATTCTGTTCGGCTACGTGCTGTTGACGCAGGTCGGCGGCGGCCTCGGCATCGCGCTGCTCATCGGCCTCTACACGGTCTTCGTCCAGATCGGGTTGAACGACTCGAAGCTCGCGCTGTCGGTCTACTACGCGGCGACGGCGGTTCCGTTCAACACCTGGCTGCTGAAAACCTACATGGACGGCATCCCCGTCTCCTACGAGGAGGCCGCGGTGGTCGACGGCGCGCCGGCCTGGCGGGTGGTCGTCGAGGTCATCCTGCCGCTGTCGAAGGCGGGGCTGGCGACCGTGCTCATCTTCACCTTCCTCACGGGGTGGACCGAGTTCGTGGTCGCCCAGACGCTGCTGGGCACCGAGAACTACACGCTCCCGGTCGGGCTGTTCTCGCTCGTCTCGGAGTACTCGGTGCCGTGGGCGCGGTTCTCGGCGTTCGCGCTGACGTTCGCCTCGCCCATCATGCTGGTCTACCTGTTCGCCCAGCGCTACATCGAGGGCGGCCTCTCGTTCGGCGGGATGGAAGGCTAGCTCTCGGCGGCGGTTCTCGTCTTGATTCGGAAGAATCCTTTGCTCAACTACTGGGGTGGTCGGCAACGGTTTCTCTGGCCCGATTCATCTGTAGCGTAAATCCCCCTCCATCGGCATCACAATTCCCGGTCGTCCTCGTCTCCGTTCGAGAACGGAATTCCCCCGGCCAGGAACGAAGCCCTCAGAACCCCCGGTCCACCTCGAAGCGCGCGCCGCCCGCGTCGCTCTCGCCGACGCGTATCTCCCAGTCGTGGGCGTCGACGATGTTCTCGACGATGGTGAGGCCGAGCCCCGACCCGTCGGCGGCGGTGGAGTAGCCGTGGTCGAAGACGCGCTCGCGCTCGTCCGCGGGGACGCCCGGCCCGTCGTCTGCGACGGCGAAGCCATCGGGCGTCCCGGCGACGGTGACGGTCGCGTCGGCGCCGGCGTGTTCGACGCTGTTCCGAAACAGGTTCTCGAACAGTTCGCGCAGTCGGCCGCCGTCGGCCTCGATTTCGCCGAGGTCGCCGTCGACGACGAGCGTCGCGTCGCCGGTCGACACCGTCGACCACGCCCGGGCGACCACGGTTTCGAGGTCCAGGCGCTCGGTTTCGCGGACGTCCTGGCCCTGTCTGGCGAGGCTCAGCAGGTCGCCGATGAGCGTCTCCATCCGGTCGAGCGCGCGCTCGGTCTTCTCGAAGTGGTGGTCGCCGCCGGTGTCGCGGGCGAGTTCGAGGTGGCCGCGCGCGACGTTCAGCGGGTTGCGCAGGTCGTGGGAGACCACGCTGGCGAACTCCTTCAGACGCTCGTTCTGGCGCTCGACCGTCCGCTTGCGCTCGCGGCGCTCGGTCACGTCGCGGGCCGAGCCGAGGTGGGCGATTTCGCCCTCGTAGGAGATGACCTGCACGCTCATCTCCAGGTACCGGACCTCGCCGTCCTTCGTGCGGATGCGGAGTTCGTAGTGGGGCGCGCCCTCGTCGCGCTCGCGGCGCTCGACCAGTTCCCTGACGAACTCGCGGTCGCCTTCGTGGATGAGTTCTCGAACGTCCATCCCGAGCAGTTCCTCGCGGTCGTAGCCGGTGAGGTCGGCGACGCGGTCGTTGACGAACCGGAACCGCCTGTCGCTGTGGATGAAGATGGCGTCGTGGCTCCCCTCGACCAGCGTCCGGTACTTCTGCTCGCTCTCCCGGAGCGCCGACTGGGAGTCGATGCGGGCGAGCACCTGCGTGACGTGTGACAGCAGCAGTTCCGCGAGTTCGAGGTCCTCCTCGTCGAACGCGCCCGTCTCGCGCGACCCCGCCTGGAAGACGCCGTGGTCGCCGAGCGGGACGCTGAGGACGGACCGGTACTCCGTGTCGACCGGTTCGGCCGCGTCGGTCGCCCGGACGTCCGGAATTACGAACGACTCGCCCTCACGGTAGGTCCGACCCGCGATGCCCTCGTCGACCGCGACGGCGTCGTAGCCGTCGGCGGGCATCTCGGTCGACGTCGCCTTCGGGACTAGGTAGCCGTCCTCGGCCGCGTCGATGCCGCAGATGTCGAACTCCAGAATGCTCTCGGCGGCGTCGACGCCGCGGCGGTACACCTCGTCCTCGGCGGTGCACGCCTCCATCTCGGCGGCGACCTCGTGGAGTTCCTCGATCTTTCGCTTTTCCTCTCGTAACTGGTCGCTCATGGGCTGTCGTTCGGGCGCGACTCGGGCGATTCGCCGACGAACGGTCGGTCGCCACGTCGACGGCGGCCGCGTCGACTGGAATCGGCGCGGCCGCCCCGGCGCTCCGGTCGGACGCGTTCGTGTCGCTTTCCTTGAACGCAGATACGATTCGCCCGACTTAAGCGTAGTGCTCCGTGCTCCCGTCTCTCACCGAACGCCCTCGGCGACGTCGCGTATCGTCTCGTACTCATCGCCGTAACCGACGAACCGAACGTCTTCGAGCGACGTCGGTTCGAACGCCGCGATTTCCTCGCAGATGATTCGCGCGCCCTCCCGGAGGTCGAACCCCGCGACGCCGCATCCGAGCGCCGGGAGCACCACCGATGTCGCGCCGAGGTCGTCGGCCGCGGCGAGCGCGTTGCGGGTCGCGTCCCGGACGCTTCGCTCGGTGGCCTTCCCGTCCCCGTAGTGGGGCATCGCGGCGGCGTGGACGACGTGCTCGGCGTCGAGGTCGTAGGCGTCGGTGACCGCCACCTCGCCGAGGTCGACCGGTCCCTTCGCGGTGGCCGCCTCGTTCAACTCGGGGCCGGCCTTCCGGCGGAGCGCGCCGGCGACGCCGCTACCCATCTCCAGGCTTGTCCCCGCGGCGTTGACGACCACGTCCGCGCGTTGGTCGGCGATATCCCCCCGGACGACGGTGAACTCCATGCGCGGGGCCACGGCGGCCGCGAGCAAGGATGTGGCGATTTCGCGCTCCCGAACCGGTCGGCTACCAGCGGGTCTTCCCGTCGTCGTCCACGTTGCCGACCCAGAGGAGGTTGGGGTAGGGGACGAACGCGAGGAACTCGCCGCTCCCGTCGTACAGTTCGATGCCGGCGTCCTGGCGCTCGTACTCCTCGCACTCTATCTGCTCGCCGTCGGTGAGTTGGGCTTTGTACATCACGGAAATAGGGCGACGGCGAACGGGAAATGATTGTCGGTGGTTCGGGGTCGGCGCGGCCCGCCGACGACCGACCGGACGGCCGAGGCCCCGGCAATCAGAGTTACGGTCCGACGAGTCGCACAGGTACGGGATGCCCAGAACGGACGCAACCGCCCGATTCGAACGACGCGCCGAACTCTCGCCCGAGGCGCCGACGCTCCTGGTCGGGATGCCCGAGAACGGGGTGGTCGGAAGTATCGCGGTCAACCAGGTAACCGAACAACTCGACCTCGAACGACAGGGCCACATCGTCTCCGAGTCGTTCCCGCCGGTGACGACGTTCGGCGAGGGCCGGGTTCGCGACCTGGTGCGCGTGTACGCCGGCACCGACCCGTCGGTCGTGGTTCCGCAGTGCGACGTCGCCATGCCCCCGGAGGCGAGCGCCGACCTGGCGGCCTGCATCGTCAACGACCTGGCGGCCGACTTCGAGCGGGCCATCGTCCTGGCCGGCGTCCCGGCCCAGAACGAGGAGGCGGTCGGCGAGGTCACCGCCGTCGTGACCTCCGAGGAGATGGCGAGCGAGGTCGAAGCGATCGGCGTCCCCCTGGAATCCGGCGTCGGCTTCATCGGCGGCACGAGCGGCGCCGTGGTGAACGACTGCTATCACGCGAACGTCCCCACGATAGCGCTCGTGGTGAAGGCCCACCCGTTCCTCCCCGACCCGAACGCCGCGCGGGCGCTCATCGAGAAGGCGCTGGAACCGCTCGTCGAGTTCGACATCGACACCCGCGAACTGGAGGAGGAGGCCGAGGCCATCCGGAACGAGATGGAACAGGTCGCCCGCTACTTCGAGCAGTTACAGTCCGACCCGGACCACTCGACCGCCGAGTCGTCGATGTACCAGTGACGGACCCGCGACGCCGACGTCGGGCACGCGGCGAGTCTGACCACGTGACGAGTCAGGCACGCGACGACGCCGCTACCGGTTCGCGTGCGTACCCGAAAAGCGGTAGACGGTGACGGCCGGCCAGTGGCCGGCCGTCACCGTCGTTGTGCCCGCTTCCTCGCGACGCGGGCGCCGTACGGCGTCAGTTCGACCGTGTCGTCGACCCGGTCGAACGAGAGCACGCCCGCTTCGACGAGCGGCGGGAGGTACTCGGTGCGGAGCGCCGCGTACGCGCGCCGGCGCTCCTCGGCCGTCTCGTCGCGCGAAATCGGTCGCTCGACGCCGACCAGGAGGTCGTCGACCAGTTCCGAGAGGTGGACCGGTCGACTGGAGGCGGCCACCGCCTCCAGGATTCGCCGTCGGGGTTCGTCCGCGGCGGTCCCGCGCTCGGCCCGCTCGGTCCGGCGCGCGGCGTCCCGCCGAATCCACGGCAGCGGCGAGCGTCTCACGATTACCGCCCGCCCGAGCGCCGTCGGGCACTCTTTTCCGAGGGGTCGTCGGTCGACGACTCGGTTCGAAGCGTCCGCGCGTTCGGCGCGTCCTCGGCCAGTTCGAGTCCGGTTTCGTCGCCCGCGACGATGCCCGCTTCCTTGAGCGTCGGGAGGTGCGTGTGGGTCAACTCCGCCCGCTCGCGCGCGATTTCGTCGGTCGTCAGCGCCCGGGGCGCGACGCCGCGCTGCGAGGCGGCGACGAGCGTCGCCAGTTCCATCACCGTCGTCGGTTCGTCGGACTCCAGGAGGTGCCGGCAGACGAACCGCCGCCGCTCGTTCGAGAGCGCCCGCGCCACCGCGTCGGTCGAACGCGCGTCGTCGGCGCGCCCGTCCTCCGCCGCGGGTCGCCGGCCCACCGTCTCGGTACCCCTCTCGTCCCCGTCGCGTATCGTCGCGTCCATTGTGTCTTCCCGGAACGTGGGCGACGGTTCGGCCGTCGTCCCGTTTTCCGAAGTCCGGTATTCTGTCCGCGAGAAAAAGGGCGCGGCCTTACGGGTACGCGGCTTAAGTAGTGGACGGCGCGACGGCCACTCGCGACGGGTTCGCGCGGCCCGAGGTTCCGGGACCGCCAAGGGTTTTCCGCCCGCGTCGAACGTCGACGCATGACCGACGACGCCGACGACGCGGCCGGGACCGAGACGACCGGCGAAACCGGGACCACCTCGAAGGCGGAACGCGAACGCGCCCGCGAGCGCGCCGCAGACCTGCTCGCGGAGGCGGGCGTGGTGCTCACCGACGCCGAGCGCGAGGAGATGGAGGTCGTCGACTACGGCCTCGGCGACCTCGACCGGGTCGGCACCGAAATCGTCGTCTACGAGAACAACGACCGCTACTGCGCGAAGGAACTGGTGCTGTTCGGCGGCCAGACCTGCCCCGAACACCGCCACCCGCCGTTCGACGACTACCCCGGCAAGCGCGAAACGTTCCGGGTCCGGTGGGGCGAGGTGTACCTCTACGTCGAGGACGAGTCGGCCGACGATTCGGTCGAATCGTCGGCCGACTCCGACTCCCCGCGGTCGGTCGACCCACCGATGCGCGAAGAGCACTACACCGCGAGCGAGGAAATCCACCTCGAACCCGGCGAGCAGTACACCATCCCGCCCGACACCCGCCACTGGTTCGTCGCCGGCGAGGACGGCGCGGTCATCTCGGAGTTCTCCTCGCCGAGTTTCGACGAGAAGGACGTGTTCACCGACCCGAAGATAGACCGGATGGCCGGAAGCTACTGAGAGAGTCCCGACGCGCCGGACCTACCGAGCGCCGCCGGCCCCGAGCGCGCCGGCGACGACCCGACCGATTCTGTCGAGCGCCCGGAGCGCGGCGAACACCGCGACCGTGATGAGGAAGTGGTGGCCCACCAGGCTGAGCACGATGCCGATGGAGTAGGCCGCGCTCCCGAACTCGACGGTCGGCAGGGCGTCGCGGTACCACTGCACCGCGTACCACGACGCGAGCAGTAGCGCGGCGAGGTGCGGGGTCCGCCTGACCGCTCGGGCCGTGAGCGGTCCGCCGTCGAACTCGGCGAAGGCGTCGGCCCGCGCGATGAACGGAACGTAGACGAACACGAGCGCGTAGACGACGCTGGACCCGAGGACGCTCTCGGCCCCCTGGGCGTACCGGCCGACGATGACCAGCACCACGGAGACGACCAGCGTGACGAAGGCGTACATGAAGACGGCGTAGCCGAACAGCAACGCGTACGCCCCGTGTGCCCGCGCGCGCTCGGTGGCCCGGTAGGAGTTCCGCAGCGCCACGACCGCCGTGAGCATGAACAGCACCAGCACCGCGCCGACGCCGCCCTTCGTGGCGGCGGTCGACGACCGCTGGAACTGGGTGAGGTACACCGCCAGCGTCCCGAAGACGCTGATGACGGTGAACAGCCGGTAGTTGTCCTCGATGAACTCCTCCAGCGTCGGCGGGCGGTCGCCTCGCCCGCCCGTTCCCTCCTCGTCGGTTTCTCCCCCGCGGGACCGTCCCGCGAGCGCGGCCCATCGTCTCATGGTAGTCGGCGTTCGGGCGAGGTTCAAAAAAGGACCGTAATTCAAGTTAGACAGGTCGGCGGGCTGGCACGGTCGCTCCACCCGTCGACTTCCTCTGTCCTTGTCCTCCCGTCCCTGCTCTCGTCCGTCTTGGCCCTCCTCCGTCCCTATCCTCCTTTCGCTCGGCTACCTCTTCGTCCCGACGTCCACCCTCGCCCGCCGCAACTCGAACGCGCCGTCGTCGCGGGCGACCTCGAAGAACAGTTCCCACTCGTCGCCCCGGTCGAGCGCGTCCAGATACCGGCACGCGGTGAGGGTGTCGACGCCGACCCGTCGGTCGGTCGTGTCGGCCCAGTAGGTAGGCCCCCGCGCGCTCGCCTCCCGAATCGTCTCGAAGTCGCGGGCGACCGCCATCCCGGTCCGGAGGTTCCAGGTCCGGCCGTAGTCGGCCCGGCCGCTCCCCTCGTAGAACACCTGCCAAACGGGGGCGTCGGGCGCCGGCAAGACACAGGAAACTCTGGTGTGGTGGTCGTGCCACCCGCCGCGCTCGAACACCGGATTCGCGGGCGAGCGAGTCCAGGTTTCGCCGTCGGTGCTGGTGGCGAGGTGGGCCTGCTCGGACGCCCCGTCGTGGCCCGAGTAGAACATGTGGAGTCGCCCGCCGAGCGCCACCACGTGCGGGTCCTTCACCGTCGCGCGGTCGGTGGTCCCCTCGCGGGGCGCGAGCACCGTCCGGGCCGTGGTTGAGTCGAACTCCGTGGGGTCGGCCGCGGGCGCGAGCGAGACGATGCGCCAGTCGCCCGTCCCGCGGTCCACCGGCAGGTAGAGTCGCAGGTCCCCCGTTCCGGGGTCGGTCGCCATCGCGGGGCGTTCGACGCTCTCGACCCCCAACTCGTCGGCGGAGACGGCGGCGACCTCTCGGAGGTCGCCGCCGTTTCCGGCTTCGTATTCGAAGATTCTGACCCCGCTCCCCCGCGCTTCGGACGTGCGCTCTCGCACGGCGAGGTACGCGTCGCCGTCGTAGCGGTGGACGCACGGCGCGCCCACCCAGTTGCCCTCACCCGAATCGTCGGGTTCGAGTAGCGTCTCTGCGTCCGCCACGTCGAGTTCCGGAACGCGTGCGTACTCCCCCATGGGGCCGAGTTCGCGCGCCGGGACCGAAATCCCTGCGATGTCAGATGTGGCTCGCTACCGTCCTCCCACGGACGGTATCACAGACTGACTTACGAATCGGGTCAAAGAAGAAGGTCGCATGGAATATCAGACACCAAACTACTGAGCCGTTGTATGTCGAGTCGGTACTAGCCGAAAACAGAAAGTGGAGCAAGTCAAACAGACGAATCAACACTGTGTTTTCAACATTCCCCCTAAGTTGGGAGTCACACCGATAGGATATCTGGCTGTATCCCGGTGTATGTCCGACCACGAATGTGCGTGCGGCTGTCGCAGCGACCGACAGGGATCGAACGCCAACGCGACGACTGAGCGATGGTTCGCCGACGACTCCGTTCTTACTGCGGAACTCCCCGCTGACGTTCGGTCATCACTGGCACGACTGATCGGGGTGGACACGGTAGAGACGCTGGGCGACTGGATTATCGAGGTCCGTCGCCGGACCGTCGGTAGAGCCATACAGATCGATGACCTCTGCCACGCAGACGAGAAGACGGACCACCGAGGTGAGTTAGACGGAGAAACGTACTACTTCCGTTGTTTCTACGATGCGGTGGCCCTGTCAGCCCTCACAGAGACGCCGGTCGATATTCGGACCGAGAGTCCAGACGGTACTGTGATTAAAGCGCGCGCAAACGGAACGACTGACCTGACGGTCACGCCCGAAACGGCGGTATTCTCGTTCGGCATTGAGGATTTAGTCGACTCGCCCGTAGACGGCACGCTATCGCACGAAGACATCTACGCGGCAGTCTGTCCCTACGTCAGGGCATTTCCTAATAGAGAAGCATACGAACGCTGGGAAAAGACGGTTCCTGCAGCGACCGTTGCGTTGCCACTCCCGGGCGCTACGGACATCGCAGCCGGCCTCATCGAGTAATTTTAGAAAAGGCTGGTCGAGTACTTCGAAAGCACCCCCCGGGCCAGTTCATCGTCCGAGGTGGTGACGCAACAGGTTTCGTTCGGCGCGCTGCAGATGTTCGGCGACCGTCGATGAATCAATATCTAATTCTCCAGCAATGTCATCAGTCGTCACCTCGCGAGGCACCTCGTAGTACCCGTTGTCGTAGGCCGTCTGAATCACCTCACGCTGACGATTCGTGAGGTCGTCTATCGGTCGCTCACGTCCCTCGTACACGTCAAGTTTCCGGAGATCCGGCGATACCCCGGCAGTCTCATACCTGTCGACGGTCCCTGCAATGGCCTCTTGTGGGCCGACGAGTGACAGAGTTGCCCCGTGCTCGTTTACGACCGGATTACAGGTGCCGACAAGGTCCTCCATCTCGCCGGCGAGGCTCTCCGGGAGTCCCGGCGCAGTGAATGCGATGACATACAGTTGTATATCGTCTATCTCCGCAACGTGTTCCCACTGATCAACGCACTCAAGCGACGACAGTCGTTTCTCATCGAGGCGCGTTTCAACTTCTACCTGCACTACTGCACCGAACCCACGACAGACGAGTTCCTCGAAGTCCTGTAGTCCCGCCTCTTGGCAGAGCGAAACGAGCCCCTCGATGCCCATCGTTTCGTATTCTGAATCGCTGATCGTTATGCGGGCCTCGCGCATGGCACGACTCGGTATCCACTGGCCATTTAATAAAACGTAGCGCCCAACATATTGGGCAGTGACCACGACCGAAATGGACACTACCTCCCGGAGATAAAGCGTCCTAGCATTTCCGGAGGACAATCTTTTGTCCTGTTTCTGGTACGCTACGACGATGACAGCCATCGAAACACACGGCCTCACCAAGCGCTTCGGCGACGTCGTAGCCGTTGACGACCTCGACTTATCCGTCGAGAAAGGTGAGGTATTCGGCTTCCTCGGGCCGAACGGTGCAGGCAAGTCCACCACCATCGACATGCTACTGGACTACGTTCGCCCCACCGAGGGGACCGCGACAGTACTGGAGATGAACGTTCACGAGGAGTCGGAGGCGCTTCGAGAGCGCATCGGCGTCCTCCCTGAGGGACTCGGCCTCTACGAACGGCTGACAGGGCGGCGTCACCTCGAACTCGCCGCCAATTGGACGGACGCCACTACCACTTCCGACGCAGTCCTCGACCGCGTCGGTCTGGCCGAGGGTGACGCTGCCCGACCCGTCGGCGATTACTCGAAAGGAATGCAACAACGGTTGGCGCTAGGAATGGCGCTGGTCGGTGATCCCGATCTCCTCGTCCTCGACGAACCCTCGTCTGGTTTCGACCCCCACGGCATCCGGGAGATGCGCGACCTTGTCCGCGAAGAGGCTGCCGACGGGACGACCGTCTTCTTCTCTAGCCACATCCTCGGCCAAGTCGAAGCAGTGTGTGATCGCGTCGCCATTCTGTCCGAGGGCGACTTAGTGGCCGTCGATACCGTCGAGGGACTACGGAAAACTGTCGGGGCTGGCTCCGAACTTCACCTGCGCATAGCCGGTGATTTCGATAGTAGTGTGGCCGACATCGATGGTGTCGATTCCACGCAGTTTGCGGACGGCATCCTCCGAATCGGATGTGGGGACTCACGTGCGAAAGCACGAGTCATTACGAAACTCACGAACGACGGTATCGAAATCCTCGACGTAGACTCCGAGCAGGCATCGTTGGAAGACGTGTTCACAGCGTACACGACGGGTGGTCGTTCCGACGCGGACCGTAACGACTTCCGTCAAACCCAAACGGTGAAACCATGACGGTGAACTGGATGGACGTTGCCCGGAAAGACTTCGAGGACGCCGTGCGTTCTAGGATGCTGTGGGGCATCAGTTCCGTGTTCGTGGCCTTTCTGGTGATGTCCCTGCTATCGGCCGAACAGCTATTTCCGGCTACCGTAACCGTCGATGCCTCGATGGCGCTGGCAGGCGTGGCGATGCTTGCCCAACTGTTCGTCCCGGGCGTCGCGTTGGTCGCCAGCTATCTTTCTGTCGTCAGTGAGCGCCGCTCGGGCAGCCTGCGCGTACTATTGAGCTATCCGTTCTCCAGGTTCGACATCGTGGCAGGCAAACTCGTCGGACGGACGTTGGTTACCGGCGTGGCATTGACCGTGGGACTCACTATCGCCACCGTCTTCGTCGTGGTGCTGTACGGGTTCCCGAACCTCACATCGTTTGCCGGGTTCATCGCCGCGAGCGTGCTGGTCGGGCTGACGTTCACGGGATTAGCAGTCGGCGGCTCGGCCGCTGCGGCAACCCGCGGGCGAGCGATGGCGTTCACGATAGGGTCGTTCGTAGGCATGGTGTTCTTCTGGAAACCGGTGGTCGTCGGCCTCTATTACGCGGTTACCGGCTCGCTTCCGGGGGTGGAAGTCGAACGGTGGTACGTCTTCCTGCAGCGACTCAATCCGCTGGAGGCGTACCGCGTAATTGCGAGCGCTGCCCTCGACCGCCCGGTGAGCGAGGTCCCCGAACTTCCTATCGAAGACATCCCCGCAGGGATTTCGTCCGAGAGACTGGCGCTCGCGGACCGGCTCGGAGGCGATGTACCCATCTACCTCACGGACTGGTTCTCGGTCGTCGTCCTGCTCCTCTGGGGACTTGTCCCTGTCCTCGTTGGCTACTGGTGGTTCGAGAATTCCGACCTGGGGTGACTCAGCGACGCGGCGATGAACGACCCCGCCCTGTCGGTTCAAGAGGCTGCCCAAGCGGCCTTGGAACGGACGGAGAGTCGAATCGGGGGCGTAAGATAACACGGAGATAGAGTCGCCGACACACGCGAACAGGGAGGTGCGAATCCGACCGGGAAACGTCACGAGCAACGAGTAGGCGGGTTCCGTTCCGCATTTAACGATTGGGCCGAAGGCGACCGGGCTCGCCCGGCGCACGACTCAAGTCGCTCGCGCCCGTCCCGTCCTCCGATGACGCTCCTCGTCGACATCGGCTGTCCGGACTGCGGTCGGAAGCGGACGGTCGAGAAGCGCGGCCTCGACCGCTACTACTGCACCGAGTGCGACCGGGCGTTCACCAGCGAGGACGTGCTCCCCTGATTCGGTCGGCTACTCCTCGCAGAGTTCGTAGGTCGCCTCGACGCGCGCCGTCACGTCCATGGGACCGCTCTCGGGACCCTGCGACCCCGACTCCTGTAGCGCCTCGCCGAGTCCGGACGCGGTCCGTCGGTTCATCGCCTCCTGGTCGGTGGCGATGGAGCGCACGTCGCCGACGCGCAGGCCCTCGGCCGCGGCGGCGGCCTCGGCCCGCTTCCGGGCGGTTTCGGCGGCGTCGGCGACGGCCTCCCGGTCGAGTTCGCGCTCCGTCTCGGTCCGGAAGCCGAAGTTCACGGTGTCGACCTCCGCGCCCGCGTCGTCGACGGCGGCCGTCAGCACCTCGCCGACCGAGTCGAGGTCCCCGAGCGTGACGATCAGCGTCTCGGTCGCCTCGTAGGGTCGGGATTCGGGGTCGTCCTCGGACTCCCGCGTGCAGTGGGGCGTGCGGTGGGGCGGTCGCTGGGTGACGGTGAATCGAATCGTCCGGACCCGGTCGCCGGGAACCCCGGCGTCGGCGAGGACGCTCCGCAGTCGGGCGGCCCGCTCCGCGACCCCGCGGCGGGCGGCCATCACGTCCGGTTCGACCGCGTTCGACGACAGTTGGACGGTCACCTCGTCGGGCGGTGCGCTCGTCCGGCCGGTCGCGGCGGTGGTGACGGTTCGGTCCGGCATGGCGGTATCGTCGGCGGCCGAGATTTTGTAGTTTACCCGACCGGTGGACGTGGTACCGATTCGCGTCGGCGCATCCGGGGCGTGACGGGTCACCGCGGCAGACTCTCGATACCGACCGTCTTCGCGGTCCGCCATCCCGCGACGACGGCCGAGAGGGTGCCGATGACCAGCACGATGGCCGCCCCGAGCAGCAGCGCCCGGGCCTGGAGTTGGACAAGCCCTTCGAAGCCGACCACGTGCTCGGCGACGACGTTCAGGCCGAAGACGAACGGCGGGTCGGGGTGGGCCCGTTCGAGTTCCGGCGCCACCGCCCTCGCGTTCGTCTCCGCCCCGTTTCCGCGTCGGTTCGGCCCTCCGGTCGCCGCGTCGGAACTCCCGTCCATCTCCCCGCACTCGGAACGGTTACTGGAACGGCGGCCCGACACTTATGGTTTCAGACGGTCCGAGCCGACCGGCGGTAAATTCGAGTGCGGCCGGGGAGCGGGCGACTCCGCCGGTCGCCGGTCCCGCAATCCCGCGGTTTCCGACGGGAGCGAGTGCCGCGGTCGCACCGACATTGGGAGCCGACCCGGAGCGCGGACGACTCCGCATCGTGTCAGCCCGGTAGAGGCGAATACTGTCGTCGGCGCGACGATTCCGCCCCGAGACTTTTCCTCCTTCCCGTTGACGACTCCGGCAGTGGGTGCTCTCGTATGACGACCAAAGACCGCTGGTACGAAAACGCCGTCTTCTACGCCGTCGACGTCGAGGCGTTCGCCGACGCCGACGGCGACGGCGTCGGCGACTTCGAGGGACTGACGAACCGCCTCGACTACCTCTCCAGTCTGGGCGTCGACTGCCTGTGGCTCCTGCCGTTCTACCCCTCCCCGAACCGCGACAACGGCTACGACGTGACCGACTACTACGGCATCGACCCGCGCCACGGCACGTTCGGCGACTTCGTGGAGTTCATGCGGGCGGCCGACCACCACGGCATCGAGGTCATCGTCGACCTGGTGGTCAACCACACCTCCGACCAGCACCCGTGGTTCCAGAAGGCTCGCCAGGACCCCGACTCGGAGTACCGCGACTACTACGTCTGGCGCGACGACCCGCCCGAGAACCCCGACCCCCACCGCGGCCCGGTGTTCCCCGACGTCGAGGACAGCGTCTGGAGCTACGACGAGCAGGCCGAGGCGTTCTACTACCACCGGTTCTACCACTTCCAACCCGACCTCAACACGGCCAACCCCGACGTCCGCGAGGAGATTCGCAAGATAATGGGGTTCTGGCTCGAACTGGGCGTCTCGGGCTTCCGGGTCGACGCCGCGACGCTGATGATAGACAACAAGGGCGGCCTCGAATCCACGAAACTCGACGACCCCCACGGCGTCCTCCGGGACATGCGGTCGTTCGTCGAGCGGCGGGGCGACGACGCCATCCTGCTGGCGGAGGCCGACGACGAACCGTCGAAACTCGCCCACTACTTCGGCAACACGAACGGGAGCGGTCGGCGTTCTCCCGGCGACTACGTGCCGACCGCGCCCGGCGAGAACGCCGACCCGCTCGCGGAACCCGACGCCGACGCCTTCGGCGAGGGCGACGAGATGAACGTCCTGTTGAACTTCCTGGTGTCGGCGTACCTCGTCTCGGCGCTCGCCGAGGAGCGCGCCCAACCCCTCCGTGAGGTCGAGGAACTCCTCCCCGAGATTCCCGACGAGGGCCAGTGGGCCAACTTCCTCCGGAACTACGACGAACTCAACGTCGGCCGCCTCCCGACCGAGCGCCAGCGCGAGGTGTTCGAGACGTTCGCGCCCGACGAGGACATGCGCATCTTCGGCCGGGGCATCCGCCGCCGCCTCGCGCCGATGCTCGCGACCGACGACGGCGACCCCGACCGCGACCGCCTCGAACTCGCCTACAACCTGCTGTTCTCGCTCCCGGGTGCGCCGCTGTTCGTCTACGGCGACGAGATCGGAATGGGCGACGACCTCTCGCTCCCGGGCCGGAACGCGGTCAGGACGCCGATGCAGTGGTCGGCCGAGCGAAACGCCGGCTTCTCGACGGCCGACCCCGAGGACCTGGTTCGGCCCGTCGTCTCGGAGGGACCGTTCCGGTACGAGCGCGTCAACGTCGCCGACCAGCGCGGCGAGTCGGACTCGTTGCTGGGGTGGTTCTCGCGACTGATTCGGGTCCGCAAGGAGTGTCCCGAAATCGGAACCGGCGACTTCGAACTCCTCGAAACCGACGACCCGACCGTCTTCGCCCACCGGATGTCCCGACCCGGCGGCGAGGTCGTCGCGGTCCACAACCTCTCGACCGAACCGACGACCGCGACCCTCGACCTGGGCGGCGTGGCGGTCCGCCTCCTCGGCGAGGTGACGGTCGAGGAGACGGCCGACGGACACCGCTTCGAACTCGGGCGCTACGGCCACTGCTGGGTTCGCGTGGGCGAGAACTGACCCGGCCGGGTCGGTTCTCGCCGATTCGCGCCAGACGGGGGCGGTCGACCGCGAACGACTCGACCGCCGCCTCCCCGTCGACGGTTCCGGGCGACGCTCCCAGTCGACCGAATCCGCGCGGTTTTCCGCCCCCGAATCGAACGGGAGGTATGACAGTCAGCACGGCACTCGTCGCCGGAGTGGTCCTCGGCGTGCGCCACGCGCTCGAAGCCGACCACCTGGCGGCGGTCGCGACGCTGGTGGACGACGACCGGCGGGCGAGCGCGGTCGGGGCGTCGTGGGGCGTCGGCCACTCCGTCCCCATCGCGGCGCTCGGCCTCCTGTTCGTCCTCCTCGGCGTTCGACTTCCGGACCCCGTCACGACGCTGTTCGAGGCGGTGGTCGGCGTCGTCCTGGTCGCGCTGGGTGCGCGGACGCTGTGGCGGGTGGTCGGCCGGACGGACGCGAACGTCGGCACCCGCGAACACGCCCACGGCGGCGGCGGTCTCCACTCCCACCTCGGCATCGGAAGCCTCTCGGTCGGACTCACCCACTCCCACCTCGACGGCGACTCGTTCGTCGTCGGCGTCGTCCACGGCTTCGCCGGGAGCGGCGCGCTGGTCGTCGCGCTCGTCTCGACGGCGCCGACGCCGGAGTCGGCGGTTTCGTTTCTGGGGACGTTCAGCCTCCTCTCGGTCGCGACGATGGCCGCGGCGGCCGCCGTCTGGGGCCGGACGCTCGGCACGTCGCTCGAAACGTACCTGAAAGCGGGGTCGGGCATCCTCAGTGCGGTCGTGGGCGCGGTGTTGCTCGCCGAGCAGGTCGGCGCGCTCGGACTCGCGTAGAAAGAGTCTGAAACTGAATCGCAGGTGGTCCGCGGCGCGAAGCCGGGGTTACTCGCCGAACTCCTCTTCGAGGAGCTTCACGTTGCGCTGGTTGGCCTTGAAGACGGCGTCGACGATGGAACCGAGGATCGGAATCGACCCGCCGACCGCGTCGAAGACGACGTTGGCGAGCATCCGGAGCACGGTGTCCTGGGAGGCGCCCATCCGCGCGCCCTCGGCGACGATGTACAGCGAGATGGCCGCCGAGACGGCGTCGCCGCCCACCGGCAGCAGTCCGAGGATGGGGTCGAGGCCGATCTTGTAGTTGACGACCGGCACTTCGACGGCCTCGTCGAGCAGGTCGGCGACGGCGCGCACGCGCTCCATCCCCGGCGGTTCGTCGCTGACGTTCACCTCGATGGACTGGCCTTCGGAATCGGTACCCATAGCTGTTCGCGGTAGGACCCCCGAGGGAAAAGTTCGCTGGCCCGTCCGCGTCTGCCCGCGAATCGACGGCTCGAATCGCCCGGCGGGTGACCGACGGTACACTTTTTTGGCCCCGCCGGGCGACCACTCGACATGGAGTACACGACGCTCGGCGACACCGGCATCGAGGTCAGCCGACTCTGTCTGGGTTGCATGAGTTTCGGGTCGAGCGACTGGCGGCCGTGGGTGCTCGACGCCGAGGAGGCCGAGGAGATCATCGACCGGGCCATCGACCTCGGCATCAACTTCTTCGACACCGCGAACATGTACTCGAACGGCGAGAGCGAGCGCGTACTGGGCGACGCGCTTGAGGGTCGGCGCGACGAGAGCGTGGTCGCGACGAAGTGCTACTTCCAGATGGACGACGAGGACCCCAACTCGGGCGGCCTCTCGCGGAAGGCCATCGAGCAGGAACTCGAGAACTCGCTCGACCGCCTCGGGATGGACGCCGTCGACCTCTACCAAATTCACCGCTGGGACGACGACACGCCCATCGAGCAGACGCTCCGGGCGTTGGACGACGCGGTGCGGCGCGGGAAGGTACGGCACGTCGGCGCGAGTTCGATGTGGGCCTACCAGTTCGCCGAGGCGCTCCGGACCAGCGACCTCGAAGGCCTCGAGCGGTTCCAGACGATGCAGAACCACTACAACCTCGTGTATCGGGAGGAAGAGCGCGAGATGCTCCCGCTGTGCGACCGCGAGAACGTCGGCGTCCTGCCGTGGAGTCCGCTGGCGAGGG